>JAKSTJ010000001.1 GCA_024402635.1 Treponema sp.
GTGCTTCTCCATCTTACGGTGCAGAAACAAAAGGTTTGATTAAGTCTTTGAACTCTGTTGCAAAACTTCCATACCACTATGCTTTAGACGGTATTTCAAATACTCAGACAATCAACCCAAGTGCTCTTGGACATGAAAAAGGTGAACAGATTAACAACCTTGTAAGTGTTCTTGACGGATACTTCTCTCAGGGATCACACCACTTGAACGTAAACGTATTCGGTGTTGAAAAACTTAAGGATTGTCAGGCTCACCCAGAAAAACCTGAATATGCTAACTTCACAGTTCGTGTATCTGGTTATGCTGTACGCTTTATCAACCTTACAAAAGAACAGCAGGACGACGTAATTGCTCGTACTTGTCATGCTTCTCTCTAATTAGAGATTAAGATTATTTTTAATCAAAATTATAATTAGAATAATCCCGTTGTTGCTATAAAGTGACGACGGGATTTTTTTTGCGTTAGGTGCTGGAAGGGCACGCAGTGCGTCTGAACGAAGTGAAGACCGTCCGTAGGTAAGCCTGGAAACACCGGCCCCGATTCTTTTTAGAATTGGGGAAACGCCATTTATTTATTGGGAGATTATTATGAAATTATTGTTTAAACAGAAATTTTTTTCTTGGTTCGACAGTTATGATATTACAGATGAAAACGGAAATATAGTATATAAAATTAAGGGGCAACTTTCATGGGGGCATTGTCTGAAAATTTACGATTCAGCTGGTAATGAAGTGGGAATGGTAAAGGAAAAAATTATTAGTTTATTGCCAAAATTTTTTATTTATGAAAATGGGAATCAGATTGGATATGTAAGCAAAAGATTGTCTTTATTTAAGCCTGTTTATGACATTGATTTTAAAGGCTGGTCTGTTTCTGGAAATATTTTTGAATGGAATTATTGTATTAATGCTTTGGGTGGCAGAACAGTGGCTGAAATTTCAAAGAAACTTTTTAATTTTACTGATACTTATGAAATAGATGTTCTGGATTCGGCAGATGCATTGTATGCAGTTATGTTTGTTGTTGCTGTTGATGCAGAAAAGTGCAGCCGAAATAATTAAAGATATAATATTATTGTTGACAATATATTATATATTGTATAATATTATATATATAAATACTTGTTACGGAGGTATTATGGTTTTTACAACAGGTACAGCTCTTCTTGATGCAATTGTTTTATCGGTTGTGTCTTTGGAAGGAACTTATGGTTATAAAATTACCCAGGATGTCAGATCTGTTGTAGATGTTTCTGAAAGTACTTTGTATCCGGTTTTACGTCGTTTGCAAAAGGATGGATATCTGGAAACTTATGACATGGAATTTCAGGGAAGAAACAGAAGATACTATAAAATTACTTCCAATGGTATGATTTTGCTGGATAAATATCGTAATGAATGGATTGAATATGATAAAAGCATAAATAAAATTTTACTTGGAAAATAAAGGAGAAGTTTTATATGAAGAAAGATGAATACCTGAAGATATTAAAAGACAACTTACAGAGTTTAACTTTAGATGAACAAAATGAAGCGCTTCAGTATTATTATGACTATTTTGAAGATTCAAACTATTCAGAAGAAGATGTTATAAAAGAATTGGGAACTCCTGAAGAAGTTGCTGAAAAAATCAAAAAGGAATTTTCTAACGTTCTTGTAAAAAAATCTGGAAAGTCAGAAAAGAAAACAGCGGATAAAGATTCATCTAATTATAATTCTCTGTTTTATGAATTTAATAACAATGAAGTAAAAAATGTTGAACTGGTTTTTGCTGCAGCAGAAGTAATCTGTATAAGCGGAGACCATTTTGCCGTAGAGACCAGAGGAATTCTTGAAGAAAATATTTCCTGTTATATAAAAGATGAAACTTTAATATGTAAGAACGGAAATCATTTTCAGAATTTCAGATTTTTTTCACATGCAAGAAAACCTGGTTTTGCTCCAAGAATTTTAATTACTGTGCCTGAAAATTACGAAATTAACAAGTTGAATGTGAAAATTGATGCAGGAAGATTTGAAACTCATAAATTGAATATTAAGTGTAAAACTGGTTTTGTTGAAGTTGGGGCTGGAAACTGTGTATTAAATGGTGTTTCCGGTAGAGATTTTAAAATTCGATGTGGTATGGGGAATTTAAATCTTATAGGTGCTATTACCGGTATTTCGGATATTGATTGTGGAATGGGAAATGTAAAACTTGAATTATCTGGAAATATAGATAACTATTCTTATGATGCAAAAGTTGGACTTGGTTCAATAGAAATTAATAATGAAAAGAAAAGCGGTTTTGGTCAGAATTTTTCGCAGGCAAAAAAAGAAAATCATTTTTCTATAAATTGCGGAATGGGTTCTGTTAAGATTTTAATTGGCTAAAAATAAATAGGGAGATTAATTTATGAAAACATTAAAAAAATCAAGAAACAAAGTATTTGCAGGTGTTTGTGGTGGTCTTGGTGAATATTTTAATATAGATCCAGTAATTGTAAGATTGATATGGGTTGTTCTTACTCTTTCGATTTTATTTTTCCCTGGACTGATTATTTATATAGTTGCTGCATTGATTATACCTGGTTATGATTCAATTGCTGAAGATAGTTCTGTTAATTTTGAAAAGTTAAAAAGTGCAAATATTAACGAAAATAAATCTTCTAAAACAGCACCTCATAGTGATGATGAGTTTAATTCTTATTTTTCTAAATAAGTTTTATTACTAAAAATTCTTTGCTGTGAAAATCTGTGGAATAACCTTTTGAATAATGGTAATATGATTTCATGGCAAAAGTAAAAGCATCAACACAATATAAAAGAGAACATAAAGCTGATTACGGTAGAGAGAAAATAGAAATTTTATATCAGGACCAGTATCTGGTGGTAATAAACAAACCAACTGGTCTTTTATCGGTTCCTTATCCTGGTAGTAAAAGCCGTACTGCTCAATCTGTACTTGAAGAACTTTTGCGAAAACAGGGAACTGTAAATTCAAAACATAAACCTTACGTTGTTCATAGATTAGATAGAGATACATCTGGTGTAATGATGTTTGCATTAACTGAACAGGCTCAAAAGATAATTATGGATAACTGGCATCAGATGGTAACTGAAAGACTTTATCATGCAATTGCGGAAAATTCTAAAACAGATTTGCTTTCGGATTCTGGACTTATTGATGATCCTTTAGCACAAAATTCTCATAATGTTGGTTTTGTTCCCAAAAAAGGCGATGTTGATAAAGATGGAAAACCTTTTAAAACTGTTCCAGCCCGTACTCATTATAAAAAAATTCTATCCGGTTTAACTCATACATTGTTTGAATTGTCACTGGATACTGGTAAGAAAAATCAGATTCGTGCTCATCTGGCGGCTCATGGATATATATTAATGGGTGATGAAGAGCATAGAGCAAAAACAGATTATTTTAATCGTTTATGTTTGCATGCACGAACGCTGGAGTTTGATCATCCTTTTACAAAAGAACATATGAAATTCGAAGTAGCTGAACCTGAAGAATGGTTTGAATATGTAAAACGTGGTGATAAGAATCCTAAAAAGCCTCTATGGGTACAGGAAAGAATTAATATAAAAAATGAAAAGAAAAATTCTGGAAGTGATTTAAAGCTTGGAGAAAAACGATTAAGCAGAAAAGATAAAGCTCATATGAATTTTATTGAAAGCGGAAAGAAATTTAGATAATTTTATATATAAGAGGATTTTATGGAAGGATATATTCATCAGATAGAAAGTTTTGGTTGTGCAGATGGCCCTGGAAGCAGATTTATTATTTTCTTTTCAGGATGTCCTTTAAGATGTAAATATTGTCATAATCCTGATACCTGGAAAATGACAGATGGAACTTTATATACAGCAGAACAACTTATTGAACAAGCTATTACATGTAAACCTTATTGGGGTAAAAAAGGCGGAGTTACAGTAAGTGGTGGAGAACCTCTTTTTCAAATTGATTTTTTAATTGAACTTTTTACAAAATTTAAAGAGATTGGTGTTAATACTTGTATTGATACCTCTGGTGCTCCTTTTACAAAAGAAGGAGAATGGTTTGAAAAGTTTAAGAAATTAATGGATGTTACAGATATTCTTTTGATGGATATAAAGCATATTGATGAAGAAGAACATGTAAAATTAACAGGAAAAAGTGGAAAAAATATTCGGGAAATGTTTGCTTACCTTGATGAAATAAATAAACCAATTTGGATTCGTCATGTTCTTGTTCCAGGTATTACAGATAATGAAAAATGGCTGACACAAACGAGAGATTTTATTAGAACTTTGAATAATGTATATCGAGTTGAAGTTTTACCATACCATGGACTTGGAGCGGTAAAATATAAGGATCTTGGAATTGATTATGTATTGAAAGATCTGGAAAGTCCAACTCTAGAAAGTGTAGCAAAAGCAAAAGAAATACTGGAATGTGAAAAATATAATAGATGGAAAGAATAAAAAAAATAAGGTCGCATAGTTGCGACCTTATTTTTTTCTATTATATTTATAGTAAGGTTAAGAGGTTATAATGAATATAGAAGTAATATCATCAATTCCTGAATATTTAAGAGAAGAAGTAATTATTGATATTCATAATAATTATATTGAATTGGAAAATTTCGAAATGAAGGATTCTTCTTTTCAAAAAATGATTGAAGATGAAAATAGAATCAGAATAGACCTTTGTATTCCAGATGATGACCAGTATCATTTTAGAAAATTTCGTTCAAGTGTAAAAATTATTATAAGAGTAGAAATTGACACTAACATTTCTGGACCTTTAGACCCAGATACAAGTTATTATAGAAAGGCTCTGGAAGATATAAAAAAGATTTTGATTAAATTACAACCTCGTAATGTTGCTTTTCCTTTACAGATGTTCCGCTGGTGTAAAATTGATACTAGTATTTCTGATACAATTAATATGATTATGGATTTACTGTTCAGTCAGGAATGCTATTTTGATTTCAGATTATATACCTGTGATCAATATATTAATGTGATTACAACTCAAGCAAATCTTGCATTAAACTCATATGTAGATAATTTATTTTCAATAAGTGATGAAAATAATAATGAAATTGTTTCAAAAATAGAAAACCGGAATGAAAGTAAACAAAAGGACAGAAATCTTTCTCTGGATGATTTTATTAAAAAATATAAGACTAATTCCTTTGATCTTTTGCTTTTCCAATATATGAATCAAAATAATGTAAAATCTTCTGCTCTTTATGAAAAAGCTCAGATATCCAAACAGGATTTTCATAGAATAATCAGTACTTCTGAAATACCAAGTAATATAAAAAATCAGAAAGATAAAATTATAGGATTATTATTGGCTCAAAAACTTGATTTTATGACTTTTAATGAAACAATGGCTGTTAGAGGAGTGGCTTTTTCTGATAGTTGTGAAAAAGATCTTGTTATTCAGCATTGTATAATTAACGGAATCTATAATATTGATGAAATAAATTCAATTCTGTATAAAAGAAATATTGAATTATTGGGAAATTCAATTTCATCATAAGTAATAAATCTATTGAGAAAGGCAGATTTTTTCTATATAATAATTGAACACAAATTTAAAATTTAAGGATAAATACAATGATTGATAAGTGGGAAATTGTTATTGGATGTGAAATTCATACACAGCTTTTGACAAAAACAAAGGCTTTCTGTGCCTGCGAAAATAAATATGGTGGAATGCCTGATACACGTGTTTGTCCAGTTTGTCTTGGACTTCCTGGTGCAATGCCTCGTATTTCTAAAGGATATGTTGAACTTGGAGCAGTTGCTGGACAGGCTTTAAATTGTGAAATTGCTCGTTTTACAAAATTTGACCGTAAACATTATTTCTATCCTGACTTAGCAAAGGGTTATCAGATTACACAGTATGATATTCCTCTTTGTACAAATGGTTATGTTGATTTACCATTCAGAAGTTTCCCAAAAGATGAACAGCCTGGTGGACCAAAATGTCGTGAAAAGAATTTTATTGGTGAAAATTGTATAATTGAATCAAATGGTTCAAAATATCGTCGTGTTAGAGTTGAACGAATTCACCTTGAGGAAGACGTAGGCAAATCTTTACACTTACAGGGTGCTCACTCATATATTGACTACAATCGTTGTGGAACTCCACTTATCGAAATTGTAACAAAACCTGATATGACAAGTCCTGAAGAAGCTGCTTTATTTATGCAGACTGTTCAGGAAATTCTTCGCTATGTAAAAGTAACAAACGGTAACCTTGAAGAAGGTAATATGCGTTGTGATGCCAATATTAACCTTAATGTTTGGGAAGATGGAAAACTCTGGCATACTCCAATTTCTGAAATTAAAAACTTAAACTCATTTAAAGCAATTCGTGATGCATGTACTTACGAAGCTCAGCGTCAGTTAAAAGAATTCCAGGAAGATCGTCAGGAATTTAATCCTGGATTTAAAGTTACAATGGGTTGGAATGAAGTAGAAGGAAAAACTGTTGTTCAGCGTACAAAGAATTCATTTGTAGATTATAGATTTGTTGTTGAACCTGATATTAAACCATTCTCTGTTAGTGAAGAATTAATTGCAGATGCAAAAGTAAAAGTTGGTGAATTACCAGAAGCAAAACGTCAGCGATATAAGAAGCAGTATGGAATGACTGATTTTGATGTTGAAACAATTACTTCTACAAGAGACCTTGCTCTGTTCTTTGAAGAAGCTGCACAGAAATCAAAAAATCCTAAAAAGGCTGTAAATCTTATTCTTGCAGAACTTCTTGCTGTATTAAATGATCAGAAAAAGACAATTACAGAAGTTGAAATTACACCTGCTCATATTGCAGAACTTGCAGATGCTCTCGAAGACGGTAAAATTACTTCAAAACAGGGCAAAGAAGTTTTTGCAGAAATGATGAGTTCAAACAAAATGCCTTCTGTTATTATTAAAGAAAAAGGCATGGAAGTTGTAAGCGATTCTGGTGCAATTGATAAAATTGTTCAGGATGTTCTTGCTGCAAATCCAAAAGCTGTTGAAGATTGGAAGGGCGGAAAAACAAATGTTGTTGGATGGCTTATGGGTCAAGTTATGAAAATGTCTCAGGGTAAAGCAAATCCAAAACAGGCAACAGAAATTCTGAACAAATATCTTTCTCAGATGTAATTAAAAATCTGAATAATTAAAAGCTGCGCTGATTTTTCCGGTGCAGCTTATTTTTTTTAAATTAAATCTTGAACTTATGCTGCTTGTAAAATTGATTTTTGAAAGAAGGCCATTTTTCTGTATAAATGAGATTGAATTGGAATTATTAAAATAATTATTAAAATTAATTCCAAAACTGATTTTTTCTGTCGTATTTATATTTGTAAAGGAATTGTCAGGTTCAAATAAAAATGAAAATCCGGAAGAAATTTTAAAATTTTCAAAATTATCTGAAAGTTTAAGATTTAATGTTAATGATTCCCATGAAAAATTTTTATTTGAATATTTTTCTGCAGCGTATAAACTTGTATTAATAAAGAAATCACTTCCTGTAAGTTTAAATCCGATTCCTTGTTTTGAAATTAATTCGTCGGAAAAATAATTCCAGGAATTATAACAATTAAAACCTGTTGTAAAAATAAAAGGATTATTGTTAATAAAAATTAAATTAATATTAGAAATGCCAAATTTATCCTGAATTTCCCCTTCCAGAGATTTATTTGGACCACTATATGTTTTGTAGAATCCGTTATAAAAAAACTGATTGTATAAATTTAATTTTTTCATTCTAATAATGAAACTATCTTCAAATGTCCATGTGAACTCTGAAGAAGGGTTGTAATAAATATTTAAAGCACATTGATTTGAAAAGGATTTTAAATAATCAGATTCCGGATGAAGATTAAATAAAAAGTGTGTTCTTAAACTTTCTCCGTATTCATTGTAAAAAGGAAGAGGGGAATACCATAAATTTTGATTTGAATTATCTATTAAAAATAGCCCGTTTATTATACCAAAAGAAAAATCCTTTGTTTTCTCAGGTTTGAGACTTGCTGATATAGAATTGTAAAATCCATGATTATTTATATCGTATAGAAAGGACAGGTTAAACTGATTTAATAAAACTTTATTGTTTTTAACTGTATATTCAGCAAATAGTGAAAGAGGTTTTGAACTGTCTGTTAGTCCTGGTAAGGCAGCTGATAATTTATTTAAATACAGGGATGGAACTGAGCAAGGAATAATTGAAGAGGATAAAACTGGATTTTTTAGTTTAGATAATCCGTTTACTGAAAGATTTCCAAACCAGAAACTGACTGGCAGATTTGATGATATAAAATTGCAATTTAAATTAG
Source organism: Treponema sp. (assembly GCA_024402635.1). Taxonomy (GTDB): domain Bacteria; phylum Spirochaetota; class Spirochaetia; order Treponematales; family Treponemataceae; genus Treponema_D. Next base: position 8,322 of record JAKSTJ010000001.1, read on the forward strand.
CACCATAAAAAAAAGTTTGATTTTCAAAAGCTGCTGAAATATTAACGAAATCTGATGAAAATTTTATTCCTTCGATGAATTTAAAATCTTCAGGAGAACCGGCAAATAATACTTTAAAAAAGAAAAACGCAATTAACCATATTTTTTTCATATTAGTTAATTGCGTTTAATTTAATAAAAAAGGAAGATTTTTTAGAAAAAAATTAATTAATTTGTTGTTTTTGTTACATAAGCTCCAGATTTTGCAAAATCTTTAATTTCAATGATTTTGTTCATCCAGTATTCAGCTTCTGATTTAGTTGTATATGGACCTACACGAACACGGAAATAGATTGTTCCTGTGCTGTCCTGATATGTAAAGATATCTGCATTAATTTTATTATTCTGTAAAATATCTCTTGCAGATTCTGCTGCTTTCTTTGTTGAGTAAGAAGCAACCTGTACCCAGTAACGAGTTGTTACTGTAGTTGTGCTTGTAGTACTTGTTGTCTGCTTAGCTGTTGTTGTAGCAGGTTTTGTTGTTGTAGTAGTTGCTGCTGGTTTTGAAACAGTTGTTGTATTTGAAGTTACAGTTGCTGGTTTTGTTTCTGTTGAAACAGACTTTTTAGTTGAAGCTTCTTTTTCAGCTTTTTCTGCTGCTACTGCACCTTTTGAATAATCAATAACTGGTTCTGTTTTTGTAACTACAGGTTCTGTTTTTGCAGGTGTATTTACAGGTGTATTTACAGTTACATTTGCAGGTTCTGAAGTTGTTGTTTTTACTTCTGCTTCTGGAATATTAACTGTAATATTTATATTCTGCTGCTGTGTTTCTGTAGTTTTATGAGCTTCTCTAAATGCATTTAAGTCAATTGTTGTTGAGCCATCTGCATTTGTTTCACCAAGTGTAATTACATTTGTTTTATCTGATACTACGAATAAATCGCTAACATTTACAGAATCGCTTGTTTCTGGTTCTTCTGGAGTTACCTCAGAAACTATTTCACCTAAATCTGATTCTACTGGAAGTTTTGTTGTTTCTTCTGGTTTAATCCATCCAGATTCCTGTTCTGTTTTTTCTACCGGAATAGGAGTTGCAATCATTGGGGCTGGTTTATAAACAATCATTGCTGTTAATAAAATAACAAGCAGAAAAACACCAACTCCTGAAATAATCCATAATAATTTTTTCTGTTCCATAAATATTCCTCTTTGCACCGAATTCTATCGGCCACCTTATAAAAAATATCGGAAACTGAAAAAAATAGTTTAGTAATAATTAATTGTATTGGCTAATTTTTTACAATAGTAATGTTTGCACCTGTTTTTCTGTAATTTTTCAAGAGGTTTCGTTGAGAATAAAATCGTTTGAAAATTTGTTTATAAGGCAGATGGTCTCTTTTTCTTGCTCTTATAATTCTTTTTAATAATGGAGCTTTTACGTATATTACTTTGTCACAAAGATTTAATAATTCAGGAGTTTTAAATAGCAAAGTTGCATTTATTATTAAATCTTTGTTTTGATTTTCTTTTATAAAATCTTTTGTAATTTTTATAATATAAGGATATACAATTTGTTCCTGTTTTTCTAATAATTCTGGTTTCGAAAACAAAAGTTTTCCTAATTCTTTACGATTTATAGTTCCTTCCGGAGTTAATAATGAAAGGTTTTGTTTTTCTGCTTCCTGTGAAAAAGCTTTTAAAATATCTTGTTTAGCCAGTTCTATTGCATAGTGAACATCTTTATCTGCATCTCGAGAAATCCAGCCTTTGTTTTCGTATTGGCGGCAAATATAATTTTTACCTGCTGCCATTTTTCCAGTTACACAAATTATCAATGGAATAAACCCCAGTTTTTACCGTATTCAACGCTGACTTTTAGTGGAACATTTAATTTTACTGCATTTTCCATTTGATTTTTTATGATTGAAACAGTTTTTTCTATTTCTTCAGGATTATCGTTACATTCAAAAATTAATTCGTCATGAACCTGCAATAATAATTTTGCGGAAGAATTATTTTCTTTTAAGGCTTTGTTTACACCAAGCATTGCTTTTTTTACAATGTCTGCAGCACTTCCCTGAACAGGGCTATTAACAGCAATTCGTTCAGCTGCAGATTTTTCAATTTTATTTCTACTGTTAATATTTAAAACAGGACGTTTTCTTCCAAGAATTGTTTCTACATATCCGGTTTCTTCTGCTTTTTGAACAGTATTTGTAATAAAACTGTTTATTGAAGAATATAATCTGAAATAGTTATCAATAAAACCAGAAGCCATTGTTCTGCTGATACCTAAATCCTTTGCAAGTCTAAAGGCAGACATTCCATAAATTACACCAAAATTAATGGTTTTTGCTGTTCTACGCATTTCTGGTGTAACACCTTCTTCTGAAACTCCATAAATCATTGCGGCTGTTGCTTTGTGAACGTCAGTTCCATTTATAAAGGAATTGCTCATATTTTTATCTCCAGATAAATGAGCAAGAACTACCAGTTCAATCTGAGCATAATCTGCAGAAATTAAAACTTTTCCTTCTGGTGCTGTAAATGCAGAACGGATTTTTCTTCCAGCTTCTGATTTAACAGGAATATTCTGGAGATTTGGTTCTCTACAACTTAAGCGGCCTGTGGCTGTTCCTGTCTGAACAAAATCCGTATGAATTCTGCCCTTTGAATCTGTTAATTTTGGTAAAGTTTCAACATAAGTTGATTGAAGTTTTGCCATTTCTCTATAGTCGAGAATCATTTTTGGAACAGGATCTTCATAGGCTAATTCTTCAAGAACGGATGTATCTGTAGAATATCCTGTTTTTGTTTTCTTACCTGGAGTTAAATGGCGTTCTTCGAATAAAACAGTTTGAAGTTGTTTTGGGGATGCAATATTAAATTCGTGACCAACTTCTTTATAAATTTCGGATTCTTTTTCTGCAATTCCTTTTGTAAGTTCCTGATTATATTTATTTAATTCCTCTGCATTTAAATGAATGCCTTCCAGTTCCATTTTTGTAAGTATTGGAAGTATGTTCATTTCCATTAAAAATAAATCGTAATAATCTGATGATGGAACCTGAGCCTTTTCCCACAATTGTAATGTAAAGTCTGCATCTTCTGCTCCATATGGATAAGCTTTTTCTAAAGGAACATCTGCAAAGGTTTGTCCTTTTTCAACAATATCAGAGAATTCAATTCCTTTAAGTCCTAATACAGTTTCTCCTAAATATTCAAGAGAATAACCGTTTTTTCCAAGACGTTCTGGATTTGAAAGCCAGTAAGCAATCATTGTATCTGCCAGTTTACATGAGAAATATGGAAGATTTTCGGTAAGTGAATATTTGTTGAATTCCGGAAATCTCTGGAAATTTGAAATTAATACTTTAAGGTCAAATTTTGCATTATGCATTAATACAAGTGCTGAATCTGAAGAAAATAGTCGTAAAAGTTGATTTAATGCATCTTCTATGGAAATATAATTTGTTTGACTGAATAAATCCTGTTCTCCTTGTTGAACTGGTATATATACTGCCTGGGTTTTTTCGTAACAAAGAGAAAATCCTATTAAATTTGCATTTAAGGTATCTAAAGAATCAGTTTCGGAATCAAAAGCAATTGGCAGTTCCTGATAGATTTTTTCTGATTTAGTGGATTTTGCTTTTTCCAGATAATCTGAAATAAATTTTTCCAGTTCTGGTAATTCTGTAATAGCTTTGTATGATGATGTATCGTTTTGTTTTACTTCCAGTAATTGTGGATGATTTTCTTCTGCAAAATTCTGGGCGTTGCGGGACTTTTTAACTGTTTCATTTGTCCCGCTGGAAGGGGTGGCAGCCAACGAAGTGGATGCCAGGGGAAGGCTTTCCCCTCCTAAACCTAATTCTGCATAAGATTTGGCAACTGCAAAGGCTTCGTATTTTGATAAAAGATCTGCTGTATTTTTATAATCAAAAGTGTAGGGTGGATTATTTAATGCAGTTAAAATTTCTGGGCATGGCACATCGTAACAAAGACGAATTAAATCCTGACTGAAAAATGCATTTTCTTTACCATCTTTTAATTTTTGCTGCATTGCACCTTTGATTTTATCCAGATTCTGATAAATACCTGTTAAATCGCCATATTCTGCAAGTAATTTTGCTGCAGTTTTTACACCAACACCTTTTACACCTGGAACATTATCTGCTGTATCGCCGTAAAGCGAAAGTAAATCCAGAAGTTTATCTGGTTTAACGCCCCATTCTGCTTCAACGCCATCAATTCCTGTTAATTTCCAGGTTGATGCCCCTGATTCAGGTTTTAAGATTTTTGTATTTTCTGTAACAAGCTGCATTAAATCTTTATCACCAGAAAGAATGCGGCATTGTCGGCCTTGATTTTCGCAGATTTTAGCAACGGTAGCAATAACATCGTCTGCTTCGTAACCGTCACACTGTAAAACTGGAATTCCTAAGGTTTTAAGAATGTCTTCTATCCATGGAATTTGTGCGTGTAAATCATCTGGAGTTTTATTTCTTGTTGCTTTGTATTCCTTGTATTTTTCGTGGCGGAAAGTTTTTGTTTTACTGTCCATTGCTGCAAAAAGATATTTTGGCTGATAATGTTGTAAAATCCAGTGGAGATTTCTAAAAAAGCCAAAAAGTGCAGATATATTTTCACCACGAGAATTGGTTAATGGACGGGAAATAAATGCAAAATAACAACGGAAAATTAATCCGTAACTGTCTAAAATGTATACTGTATTGTCTTCTGAATTTTCCATATATTCATTTTACTGAATTTTGCGCAGATTTTAAAGAAATATAAATAGATGGAAAAATGATTTTATAAAAAAAGCCACTGGATTTTGCAGAAAAACTACAGAATTCAGTGGCTGTACTTAGAAGATTTGATTCTATTTTACAAGTTCCCGGGTTCTTTCAAGAGCTGCTGTAATATTATCAAAAATATTTTCTCTGCCAAGAACATCTGCAAATCCTGTTTTTTCTAAAAGCATGTAAGGTTGTGTGTGAATTCCGGAAATTACAATTGTAATTCCTTTTCTGTCACAAGCTGCTTTACACTGTTCTAATGCTTTTATACCACCTGCATCGAGATATAATGTATTTCGCATACGAAGAACTAATACTTTACAATCTGCCTGGGCACGTTCTGTTGCAAGTTCAAATTTTCTTACGGTTCCGAAGAATAAAGGTCCTTCAATTTCGAAAACTAATGCACCTGCAGGAATATCAAGGTTTTCTGATGGCTGGTCTTTTTTAATACCACCTGTAATAATATTTCTTTCATCCTGAACTTCTGAAAGATCAATCATTTTCTTGATAAAGAAGAATGCAGCAAATCCAAGACCAACTTCGATTGCTACTGTTAAATCTATGAATACTGTAATAAGGAAAGTTACAAGGAAAACAAAAATGTCTGATTTCTGTCCTTTAAGCAAAGCTTTGATTGCTGGGAATCCTGCCATGTTCCATGCTACATTTATTAAAATTGCGGCAAGGGCAGGCATTGGAATATATGCGGCATATTTTCCAAAGAAAAGAAGAATTAAAAGCAATGTTATAGCGTGAATAATACCTGCAATTGGTGTTCGTCCACCGTTTTTAATGTTTGTAGCTGTTCTTGCAATGGCTCCTGTTGCTGGAATTCCACCAAAGATAGGAGAAGCAATATTAGCAACACCCTGAGCGACTAATTCCATATTTGAATCGTGTTTAGAACCAATCATACCGTCTGCAACAACAGCTGAAAGTAAAGATTCAATTGCGGCAAGAACTGCAATAGAAATTGCTGTTGGGAAGAGGGTTGTAATTGTTTTAATACTAAAGTCTGGAAGAGTTGGTTTTAAATCTGTAATTGCTGGAATCTGGTAATGAGGACTTCCATCTGCAAATGTACCGATTGTATCGCAGCTTAATCCACAGTATTTGTTTAACAAAATAGAAGCTGTAGTTGCAACGATAATTACAATAATACTTCCAGGGATCTTTTTAATAAATTTTGACCATATGAAAATGAATGCTAAACAGATAGCAGCCATTCCAAAGGAATACCAGTTTACAGAAGCGGCAGATTTTACAAAAGCAATCATTTTTGGTAAAAAGTCACCAGGCAGTTTTGTATATTCTTCGCCTAAAATAATCATTGGGGATGAGAAATCTGGATGGAGTCCAAAAAAGTCTCCTAACTGGCCAGATGCAATTGTTACTGCAATACCTGCTGTAAATCCTGTAACAATTGTGTATGGAATAAACTTAACAAGTCCACCCATTTTGAAAACGCCTAAAAGAATTAAAAGAATTCCGGCCATTACAGTTGCTGTGGCAAGTCCACTTAATCCAAACTGGGCAACAACTCCGTAAACAATTACGGCAAAAGCTCCTGTTGGACCACCAATCTGAACACGGCTACCACCAAAAGCTGAAATACAAAAACCTGCAATAATTGCTGTAAAAATACCAGCTGCAGGGCCTACTCCAGAAGCAATGGCAAATGCAATTGCAAGAGGAAGTGCTACAATACCAACAATAATTCCGGCAATTAAATCGCTGACAAACGATTTAGCATTGTAGCCTTTTAATGAGTTTAAAAGTTCTGGTTTCATCATAATGAATTGATTTTAGCGTTTTGTAAAAAAATAATAAACAGTTTTGCGTTTTTAGTTTAATCTTGAGGTTTATACTTTACAATTTCTTTTTGAAGCTTCTGATAAAAGGCCAGTTGAGGAGGATTTGTTTTGTGGCTATCCATATATTTAGAAGATGGAGAAGCTAAAGTTATTATTTCTTTCAATTGATTTGTCTGAAGCTGAAGTTGAATCTGCTGTAGTTCATTTTCAAGATTTGCAGAATTAATCATACATTTTTCTACAGCAAGATTTATACAGTTTATAAGATGATTTAATTCTTTTTCATATTGATTTTGTGTTTCTGAAAATAGTTGTTCTGTATAAACAGCTGATTTTTTTTCCGAAATTTTGATTTTTCTGGAATTTTCTGAGAATTCTATTTTTTCTTTATATTCAACACCAGGAATCAAAAGACTTTCTGCATTTAATGAATAATTTTTTATTTCCGGACAGGCAGCAATTCTGCTTTCAAACCACCAGGCAAACATTTTCATTTTTGAATCTGTAAGCACTTTTTCGCCTTTGTAATTAATTCCATACTCTGGATAAGCACTGTACATTGAATTAATGCTGCTTCGTTCTACAGGTTTAATTCTTGAAGATATAAGATGAAAGGTTTGTTCCGCACTGCTGCCTCGAATATGAGTTTCTTTTGCAGGATAAGATAAATCCAGACCTGTAAAGTATATTTCTTCTGCACCCATTATCTGACAGAAATTCCATACAGAACTGGCAACAGAACCTCCTGCTCCTAAATTTCCAAAGGAATTGACTTTATTTTCATAAAATTGACTAATTGGAAATAAATCTGAACAAAGAATGATTTCTTTACAATTAAATCTGAATGTTGCAGGATAAACGCTGATTGGACATATCAGGGTACTTTCGGGAGCTTTTAATCCTGCAATATGATGAAATGCATAGTACTGAGGATCTGTAAGCAATATGAAATCTGGTGAAATTCCGGCATTTAACAAGGCTTTTAATGCTGTTTCTACGCATACAATTGTTATTTTTGATTGAATCTCTTTGATATAGAAAAGATTTTTTTCCAGAGAAGGGCCTGCACCAACCAGCAGAAATCGATTGTTTTTTTCTTCAATAGAAATCTGATTTATAGTTCTAAGTGCTTTGATTTTTTTTAGATTTGCAAAACTGTTTTTTATCCATAATTTTGCAAATTTATCATAAGTGGCAGAATTTATATCATTTTTTGTTTTATTTCTTTCAATTAAAGTTTTTACTGTTTCAAAGTAATTTTTATCGTGAGCAGTGAATGCGGGTAGAGTAAAAAAGTAAGCTGAAGAAACACCTTCTGAACCTGTGTTAATGCTTTGGGAATTTTCAAGTAAAGACATGATTGAATTAGAAGGGCATCCAACCGCAACAACTAATTGCTGAATCTTAAAAACATCCTGCCAGTCTAAATAATATAATGCGGCAAAAAAATGAAGCGGATCACTTTCTATTAAGATTAGTTTTTTATCTGTTTGATTTTGATTTAAAAGATTTTTTGCCCAGGCAACTACCTGATAACCTAAACCAAATCCCAGAAAAACAACAGTATTTTTATTTAGAATTTCAAGTTGATTTATACTTTGGAGAGCTTCACGTTCCGGATTATAAGAGGAATGAAGTTTCAGATTATTTTCTTCTACTGTAAGACTATTATTTTTTGCGGGAAAAATTTTCCAGAAAGAAAATAATCCTTCAATATCTTTTTCAGAAGCGGAAGAAATAAAATCTATCTGCTCCTGGAAAAGTTTTTTCAGGGATGGAAAACGTTGTTCAAAACTCTGTATGTTTTTATTCCAGATAGAGTTCAATTGTCATATTCTCCGTTACTGGTGTTCCTGGTTCTGGAGTCTGACTTGTTACCCAACCACTTCCGTTAATGTTTAATTTTACATTCTGCTGATCAAGTAATGGAAGCAGTTCTCTTTTTGAACGTCCAGTAAAATCTGGCAACTCTGAACCAATTGTAATCTGTGTTTTTGTTGGAATTGTAATTTTACCATTATGAGCAACAGAAGAGGCACTGCCACGACTCATACCCATATGGTCAATAATTACAGAAGCTGTTTCTCCAATTACAGGGGCTACAATTCGTCCTGCATAAGTTTCACCTTTTGCTTTTTCAACAACAATGTAAAGAATAATCTGAGGGTCATCTATTGGGAAAATAGAAATACAGTTTGAAAGGAAGTCTGTATCACTGTAACCGCCGTTAATTTTATCGGCCATTTGCGCAGTACCAGTTTTTACACCAAGTTTAACATCACCAATATTTGCTCGGGAACCAGTACCTGTTGTTGCAGTTGTTTCCATACAACTTAAAATAAAATCTGCGGTTTCAGGTTTTAATACCCGTTCTTTGTATTCTGGAGTGTGTTCGTAAACTACAACACCATCTCTGTCGGTAATTTTATTAATAACAGAAAGTTTTACTGGAATACCTCTGTTTGCAATTGCAGTTGCAGCCTGAACCATCTGAAGAGCAGAAACACTTATTTCCTGTCCGATTGCAATTGTTGGTTTAGAGCGGGCAGACCAGCTTCTATTGTCAGGATTTTTTACAAAACCTGTAGTTTCTCCAGATAATTCAATTCCGGTTTTTTCTCCAAATCCCAATAATCTGATTCTGTCAATAAAATCCTGATCTTTCATTCGGTCACTAATCTGGCCTAAAACATCATTACAAGAATATTTTAAAGCTTCTCGTGGTGTACAATAGCCATGGTGATCAAGACATTTAATTCGAACAACTTCTCCACTGGCAAGTCGTTTTTCGTAAGCTCCATCACAAAGGAAACTGTCTGTAGGAGAAATACCTTTTGAATCATAAGCTAATGCAACTGTAAAAATCTTAAATACAGAACCTGGTTCGTAAGCATTTATTGCAGGTCTGTTAATTTTTGATTCTGCAGGAGCAGTTCCATATTCATTTAAATCAGCAGCAGGAAGACTTATATATGAAAGAATTTCACCGGTTTTACAATCTGCTGCAAGAATCATCATGCTTTCTGCCTGAGTTGTTTCCATTGATTTGTAAGCAATTTGTTCCAGCTTGTACTGAAGGTTTGCATCTATTGTTAAATAAACGTTTTTACCTTGTTCCTGTTTTTCAGCATCAAGATTTATTTCTGGCAAAAGAACACTTTGTTGTGAAAACTCAATTCCTGCAAGACCTTTTCCTTCGTCTCCCATGTAACCAATTAACTGAGAGGCAAGGGCATAATTTGGATAAATTCGGCCAGGAATTTTTTCAAAATTGATATTTGCGATTTTATAGTCATCTGCAACACTTCTGATTAAATCAGCTTCATCTGCAGTACTTTTCTTTTTAAGAATTATGTATTCTCTTTTTTTATCAATTTTTTCAAATAATTCTTCGTATGACATATCCAGTACAGGAGCAAGGGCTGTACTGAATAATTCTTTGTCTTTAATATCTTTTGTATTAATACCAATTCTGTAGAATGTTGTTTGAACTGCCAGAGGAAAACCTGAACGGTCTACAATAGAACCTCTTTCAATTTCAGGAGGATTTACAGTTTTATTAGCAACTGGCAATAATGAAAGTTGAAAATATGAAATCATAATTGCAACTATACAGCCACCAAAACATGTAAAAAAGAAAATTAACCACCCTTTTTTATAAAACTTATTCATCAGTCTTTCCCCATGACTTTACCAGTTATATTTTTAATTGATACAAAACCGTAGTCTCGTGAATCAATAGATTGTTCTAAATTATCTCCGGCAACAAAAACAAAACCTTCTGGAACTTCAGAATAATCTTTCAGCCATTGTGCCTGTTCTTTTGTAATCGGAAGACATTGTTCGTTAGCTTTTAGAAAGTATTTTAAACTATAATAGTTATCAGATAAAATTTCTAGAGAATCACCCTCTATAAATAAACATCGTTTAACCACAATTTTATTATTTCTAAGGAATATTACAATATCGTTACGTTCTGGTTTTTTCCATTGAATTATAAAATTCTGATAGTTAGGATTTATTATCCCATAAGCCATTTTATTTATACAGATAATTTCATTATCACTTAAGGTTGGGGTCATGGATTTTCCAGAAGTTCTGATGAAATCAAGCATAAAAAACTTTACAAGGCATCCGATTATTATTCCTGCTATTAATATAATGAGAAAAGTTCTGAATGGCCGCAATTTTTTTTTAGAAGGCGTCATTTTTTTATATTTTATTCTAATATCGGTTTTTATTTGTGTCGATAGAAATTATATGGAAATCATTAGTTATATTGGTAATCAGCCTAAAGCAAAAAACATTTTAAGAGTAGTTAAGAACAATTTAAGAACTGTAGAACTTCCTAAGAAAAATAAGAAAGTTCATATTAAAAAGGAAGTAACTTATAAAGTTAACTACAATACTGGTACAGCTGCATTTAGTGCAGGACACGTTCGAAGAGCAATAAACTTAAAAACTGTACTTGTTGCATGTGGAAAAGCATTAACAGTTTCCGGTCATATTATTGCTTCTTATTATAAACTCGTAATTCTTGCTGCAATTGTATTTACAATTTGTATTGTTGCAGGAACAAAAATTTCTGCTAAAACTGCTTATACAATCAGCCATACAGGACCTTTAGCTTTGAATGAATCAGATGCTCTTGATGAAGCTAGTCTTGATGAATTAATGGCTCAATTTGCTAATGATAACTATAGTTCTTTTGATGAAGACGGATTTCTTCTTGATTTTGATGTTGAATCTATGCCTGCAGTTCTTTTTGCAGATCCAGTTGTATACAAAAAATATAAGGTTCAGTCTGGTGATACAATTGATAGAATTGCAAGAAAATTTGGTTTAAAAAATATTTCTACATTAATTTCTGTTAATGATATTAAAAATGTAAGACAGCTTCAGGAAGGAAAATCAATTAAAGTTCCTTCAATGGATGGTATTATTTATACAGTTCAGCCTGGAGATTCTATTAAGAAAATTACAGATAAATACAGTGTAAAACTTGAAACATTCCTTGATGTAAATGAACTTACAAGTGAAACTCTTTCTGCAGGTCAGGAATTGTTTATTCCAGGTGCTTCTCTTGATAAAGAAGTCTTACGTAACGCTATGGGGGAATTGTGGCAGCTTCCACTTAAGGCTTCTTTCAGATGGACATCTCCTTATGGAAAACGTATTGACCCAATTAAGGGAACTCCATCAAATCATACAGGAACTGATATGGCTTGCCCTACAGGAACTCCAATTTATGCTTCAAGAAGTGGAACTGTATCATTTACAGGAACTTCAAATGTTTGGGGTAATTATGTAATTATTAATCACTCAAATGGTTATCAGACATTGTACGCTCATATGTCAAAAATTATTGCAAGAAAAGGACAGGCTGTTGATCAGACAACAAAAATTGGTCTTGTTGGAAATACAGGTTATTCAACTGGTCCTCATTTGCACTTTACTGTATATAAGAACGGAAAATTGGTAGATCCAATGTCAGTTCTTAAAAAATAGGATATAATATGTGTATATGTAATGGATGTGGCAGGGAAATACAGAAAGAATTTTTGTATTGTCCCTGGTGCGGAAATTCCAGAGTGTCCCATGAAGAAGACTCTCTGGATATTTTGTTTAACAGATACGAAACTCTTCAGAAAATTTCCAGAAAAAAACAATTGCAGCAGATGCAGTTACAATTAAATGAACTGGAAGAAGAGCTGGCAGTATTTGCATTAAGTGCGGAGATGGCTAAATGAAAAGATTTATAGTTTTATTTCTGATGTGTTCTTTGTTTACAGTTCAGGCATTTGGAAAGATTTCTTTTGGAGTTTCAGATTTAAACTCTCAGGATGAAGTTCTTTTTACTGTCAAACAGGATATGGCAGGAATAAATCCATATAAATCTCTTTTTTATTCAAAAATTGTAAACGGACAAAGTTCCGGTTCTCCTTCTCTTTTAACCTGTTATCCAGAACAGATGGAATTACTGGAAAATAAAACAGTTCTTCAGATTCGAAACAGATATGGTTCTGGACGTTACTATTCAAATTCAGGCACTTACAAGTGTATGGAATCCTGTTCAGAAATTCCTTTGAATTCTCTTCCTGTTACTCAATACGAAGTTAGTCCTGACGGAAAATATTTCTGTTATATAGATAAATCATCTTTAGGTTTTGGAAATCTTGTTTTGCAAGACGTTTCAACTGGAAAAACTTCAATTCTTTGGGATAAAGCCCGTCAAAGTTATGATTCAGTACCTGTAAAATGGGCTCCAGACAGTGCAGTTTTAATTTATGAAAAAGAAAATAATCTGTATTTTTGTAAACCAGAAGCTGTTTTACGGGGCATTGAAATGGATGAAAAATATCGTTCAATTGGCCGTGGAACTATTAATAGCATAAACTGGGTTTCTCCAAAATATATGATATATATGGATGATTATCAGGTTTATCAGATTAATTCAAAAGAACTGTATACTTTAGGTTTGTATTCTGGAATTTTAAGTCAGGGAAAAGTAATAGGTCGTCTTCCTTTTCAGTTTGATTCTTTAGCTGACAAATTCAGTGTAAATCCAAATCTTACAGGAATTGTTCTTGTAAAAAATCAGAGACTTTTTTCATATTTGCTGTTTCCTCAGGAAAATAATAAATTTATGGATGTAATTTATTCCAGACCTTATTTAGATTCATTTGCTTCTTTAGTTGAATCTTATATTTTCTGGGATTCAAAAGATAATCCTGTTTTATGGTTACAGCAGCTTCCATACGAAAATTGTATTGAAAAAGCTTCAGTTTATCTTTTATCGGATCGGGCAGATTGTGTTCTGGAAACAAAAGATTCTGGAAAACCTTTTATTTCTCCTGATGGAAAGAAAGTTGCTTTTTATGAAAATTCAGCTCTATATGTGTATGATTTAACTAACTGGCAGGAACTTGGAGTTCTTGAAGATGATAAAATTGTTTCTGTTATCTGGGAAAATGATTCAGTTTTATATGCTGGCGGTGAAAAAACTGTACGCCGATGGAATCTGAATAAAAACTCTATTGAAATTGTAGCACTTTCATCTGCCGAAGCAGGGTATTGGGATAAAGACAGCAATTCTGTTATTGCCCAGCTTGATGAAGAAGTTTTCTATATATATAACAAAGAAAAAACAACCTGGACTAAAGTTAATGTTACAAAACCTGAAGGAAATCTGCAAAATGAAAATTTCAGAGTTTTCTGCGGTCCGGCACAGAACTCAAAATTTGAAAATGGTCTTTTTATCAGAAGTTTGAAACGTTCTGCAGTTACAAAACCAATGTACAAAGCCTGCAATGAAAAATCTTCTTCTTCAAAAAAGGTAGCATTAATATTTGATGCTTATGATAACGGAGACGGCATTTCAAAAATTCTTTCAACTTTGAAAAAATATAATGTACCTGGAACATTTTTTGTAAATGGAGAATTTATCCGTAGAAATCCTTTGGAGACAAAACAAATTGCTTCTGCAGGATATTCGGTTGGATCAATGTTCTTTTCTCAGACAGATTTAGTTAATAACAGTTTTATTGTGGATGAAGATTTTATCAGAAGAGGACTTGCAAGAAATGAAGATGAATATTATGCCTGTACAAAAAAAGAATTAGGATTATTCTGGCATGCACCATATTTTTCTGTTTCTCCAAAAATCATTAAATATGGTCAGAATGCCGGTTATGATTATGTTCCTTCGCTTCATGATATTAATGATTCAATTTATCTTGATAAAAATGTTTCTCCAGAACTTATTATTCAAAAATATTGTGATTCTTTAAGAAAAACTTCTGGAGGAATTGTTCCTATAGCGGCCGGTTTTTCTCAGGGCCAAAGAACAGATCCTTTATACAATCATCTTGATTTATTAATCTGCACTCTTGTTGATGCTGGATACGAATTTGTAACAGTAGATAATTTATAAAAAAAAAATATAACAATTTGTTATAAAAATCTTGTATTTTTTAATAATAATGTTTATCTTAATAGTATAAATAATTTACAAAAACTATTGAGGTATAAAAAATGAAAAAATTATTATCAGCTGTAATGTCGGTTTTACTTTTTGCTGGTTCTGCATTTGCATTAAATTTTAGTGCAGATGGAAACTTTACAATTCCAATGAATGCCTGGTATGACACTTGGGAAGTTTCTAATGTTATAAAAACAACAACAAAAAATCTTGATTATGGTTTTGGTTTTGATGCAGGCGGACAGGCTATGCTTACAAATCAGTTTGGTGCCAGAGTTGCTTTTGGTTTCTCATGGCCACAGGGAGATAATTGGACTAATAATACAACAAATTCATTTACAAATAGTACAACAACAACTAGTGGTACAACAAAATATAATTCTGATAATACATCTTTATTTGCAATCAATTTATTTGTAGGACCTGTAATTAACATTAAAAATACAAAAAAATATGTTATTTATGTAAATCCAGGTTTTTATATGCAGACACGTATTAAAACTGTAACACAAAGTGATAATTCAAAAACTACAACTTCTACATCTGATTTTGGTTTAGGTGCTGAAATTGATGCCAGATATGACATTACAAGAAAATGTTATGTTCGTGCATCTTGTCCTTTAATCTGGACATTCTCTTCAAAAGATAACTCAAGTGGTAGTACACACGATGTTCAGAAATTTAGTTTTGCACCTCATTTTGGTGTAGGTTATAAATTCTAAAAAATTATACTAAAAAATAGACCGTTTATAAAAAATGTAATCTCTTGTTCAGGGGTTACATTTTTTTTTGTATATGATATTGTGATAATTATATTATTCACTTATTGGAGATTTATTGTGAAGAAAGTTTTAATTTATTTATTAAGCACATGTCTTATTTTTTCTCTTTTATCATGTGGTGAAGATAAAAAACAGAAAGAAGTTGTTGAAGAAGATACAGGTAAATGGTTCATGGCTCAGACAGATTTTGCTCCTGTTGCAAATGTTTCTGCTACTAGTGAATTAGTAGAAGCTCAGTTTGCAGGTAATTATCTTTATCCTCCTGTAAATATTGTTGATGGGGATTTAGATTCAACCTGGTGTGAAGCCGATGAAAATGGCAGTGGAATTGGAGAAGCAATTACAATTGAATTTTCAGAACCAGTTAGTTTTGATGAAATTCAGGTGGTAAATGGTTTTGCAAGCACTGCTCATCCTGATTATTACAAAAAAAATAATCGTGTAAAGAAAATTCAGTTAACACAGATTGCCGGAGAACATTTCCAAACTAAGGCTTATACTCTCGCCGACGATACTCCAGACTGGCAGTCAATCAATTTTGAATTAACTCAGACAGCTCAATTTGTAGAAATCAAACTTCTTGAAATCTATCCTGGTGATAAATACGACGATACCTGTTTTGATGACATCAGATTCCTTTATCAGGGAAAAGTTATTCCATTTAAAGGTGTAGATTCCCTTAAAGATATGCAGGTTGAAAACTCAAAGGCAATGCTTAATTCAGACTTTGAACAGAAATTTGCTAACCTTACACTGGATTATAATTATGATGGATATGGTATCTGTCTTCGTCAGCCAGGAAAAGACTCAGGACTCTATCTTGAATGGAAAGGCGGCAAAGATTATGTTATTTATGATTGCTACATGCCTTCACAGGAAAAAAATAAAGTATACATCAATCAGTACTATGCTCAGTCTGCAAAATTAGGAAATTGCCGTCTTACAGTAACTCAGCGTATAGATTATGTAGAAGTTCAGACTGTTAAATTAGTTAAAATTGATGGTAATACTGTTACAATCAATGGAATTTCTTATAAAGTAGTTCCTCCAAGTAAAGATTTACAGTTTGAAGATACTTACGAAAGGTAAGAGAAGATTTCTGGGATGGAAAAATACATTCCTCAAAAAAAGCGAAGTAAATTAAGAGTATGGTGTGGAAGCATCTGCTATTGTTTACTTCGTTATTTTTTATGGGCAAGATACAATTCAAAATTTGCAAAAAATTCTCAAAAAAAAATTGATTTAGATTCCCTGAAAAAACAGTTTCCTTTTGTTGCCTTTTACGCTTCATCTCCTTTATACAGAAATTTATCTGAAGCAGATAAAGAAATGCAAAACGGAAAGGTTTCCAATTTATTAATTGCTTATAAAAAGGTTAGTGGAATCATTCTTAAACCTGGACAGATATTTTCTTACTGGAAGCTTATTGGTCAGACTTCTGGAATCAAAGGTTACAAAAAAGGAATGATGCTGGTAAATGGAAAACCTGTTCCTAAAACTGGTGGTGGACTTTGTGCTCTTTCAAATCTTATTTACTGGCTGACTTTGCATTCAAATCTTACGGTTATAGAAAGATGGCGTCATAGTTATGATGTATTTCCTGATTCAAATAGAACCAGACCTTTTGGCAGTGGCGCTACATGTGTTTATAATTACAGAGATTTAATGATTTTGAATAATACAAATCAGCCTTATGTGTTGTTAATTTGGATTGAACAAAATAAACTTTGTGGTGAATGGCGTACAAAATATCCGGTTGAAGATAAATATGAAGTTTTTCAAAAAGATCATTGGATTACTTGTGAAGTTGGAAATGTTTATGTTCGTCATAACACAATTTACAGAAAACATTTTATAAATGACGATTATGTAGGAGAAGAGCAGGTTGCAGAAAATCATGCAAAAATGATGTACGAACCTTTGCTACCGGAGCAGCAGAATTAAAATGACAAGTAAAAAAACTTCAATTATAAAAATTTCCGCAGTGATTCTGATTTTTCTTTCAATTTTTTTTATACGTTTTGGAATGCTTAATAAATCTTCTAATTTTAATGGTTTAGACGGATATTTTTATGGTTTACAGGCTGAATCTTTTGCAAAAACCGGTTTTCTTGAAAATCCTGATATGGAAACCGGATATTATATATGCGGAATCCTGTCTTATATATTAAATGATTCTATTTTAGGAGTAAAAATCTGGGCTGCCCTGAGTTTTGCAATTTTCTGTTTATCAGTTTTTTCTCTAGTTTACAGTCTGGTTCAGAAGAATAAGTTCTCTTATGGGCTTACAGCAATGATTTTCAGTTCCGGGCTTTTCTTTGCTACCGGCTTCAGCATTAATTTTATTAATAATCTTACAGGTCTTATTTTTCTTGTTTTTTATATACAGGTTTTTGTTTCTCTTTATAAATCTAAAAATCATCTTACGTTAAAAATCATTTTATTGGTTTTACTGTTTGTTCTTTCCTGTATAAGTCATAAAGTCAGTTTCTTATATGCTCTGGCTTTTTCAGTAATTTATACTTCATCAAAATTTACAAAATATTTAAAAAATAAAAAGGTTTTGATTGGTTCTCTGATTTTTCTTGTTTTATTTTCAATCGCAGCCATTTATATAATAATTAAACAATCTGCCAGATTTGCAAATACTTTCGGACTTCCTTCATTACCTGTTTTTCATAAAGAATTTATTAATGCTTTGGGAGATAAAGGTTTTTACGGTGCAGTTGAAATTTCAATCATATTTATATTTGCATGGATTTTATTTGTAACAGATATTTTTCTTTCAAAAAAAATAAGCCTTATTTCGGTTTTATTAATTATTTTATTTTTTCCTTTCTGGGATTTAGGCACCGATATGGGTTATAGAATGATGATAAATGGAACTATCCTTGGAATCCCATTGATTTTTTATAACCTTTCTATTCTTTTTGAAAATAAAAAAACTTTATTTGTAAATATTTCTCTCTATATATTAAGCGGATTATCCTTTATTTCACTTTGTTTTACACCTCTGGCATATAATCCTGAATTAGATCCTCCTTATGATTATTATAAAACTGTAATTGCACCTGTAGAACTGGATGATGATACTTTATTGATTGCTCATCTGGGATTGAATCATGTTTATACTTATTACAAAAATCTTCGTGATTGTATGAACTGGCTTCCAGATTATGAAATTTCTGATGATAAAGTCTGGCGTCTTGCTTTTGATGCAGATTACGATAGAATATGTAGTTTTTTCCCTGAAATTAATCCGGAAAATTTACAAAAAGAAATTAAGATTCTTAATAAATCCTATATTCTCATAAAAGAAACTTTGTGGCAGGAATATTTGAATCGGGAAGAAGAAGATATATCAGAAACTTATAAAAACTGGTTTAATCCTTACGAAGTTAGACCTTCTTATATCAGAAAACTTAAATAATTTTTTAGTATAGGTCTTTATTTTTTTATTTTTTAGTCGTAAAATTACGAGACGATTATTTTTTTTTAATACATAGTGTAAAAAAAATTGTTATCTAAAAGAGGGAGAAATATCTATGAAAAAAATTTTGTCAATTTTAGCAGTTGCATTTGCGTTTACAAGAGCTATTTTTGCTTATGGTGATACATTAAGCATTAATTATGATATGCCTTTGTTATTCTGGAATGACAGTTCTTATGAATATGTTCAGCGTAATATAGGTTTTAATGCTGATTATAAAGTAATGGGAGATTCTATAGGATTTCAATCTATGGTTGGAATTTCTATGCCATATGAATTGGAAAGAACTACAACAAGTAGTGGTTATGTAAAACAGTATAAATTAAATTCATCTGAAGATTGGATTGTGTTAAGAACTTTCTTTGGAATTGTTTTTGAACCAGTATATACAGATATGGTTGAATTTTATATTACTCCAGGATTTGGTGTTGATGTTGAATCGGTTTCTACCAGTTCAACAGAATTAGATAATATAACTTTTGGCGCTGGTATAGATATTTCAACATATGTTGATTTATTTGATGGTGCCGGCTTTACTGCAGGCTGTTTATTTGAATATCAATTTTTCTCAATAGAAAATAACTTTACAGCTGATACAATAAAGCGTAGAAAAGTAGGTAATTTTTTATTTGCTCCAAGAGCAGGTATGTCAATAAAACTATAAATATTAGGAAGATTTTATTATGTCTCTAGAAAAGATGCGCAATATCGGTATTATGGCTCATATTGATGCCGGTAAAACAACAACAACTGAACGTATTCTTTATTACACAGGAAAAATTCACAAAATTGGTGAAATTGATGATGGTCAGGCTACAATGGACTGGATGGCTCAGGAACAGGAAAGAGGAATTACAATTTGTTCTGCAGCCACAACAACTTATTGGAAAGATTATCAAATCAATATTATTGATACACCAGGACACGTTGATTTTACTGCGGAAGTTGAACGTTCTCTGCGTGTTCTTGATGGAGCAGTTGCCGTTATTTGTTCTGTAGACGGTGTTCAGCCACAGACAGAAACTGTATGGAAACAGGCCGATGAATTTAATGTACCTCGTATTTGTTTTATGAATAAAATGGATCGTATTGGTGCAGATTTTTTTGGCTCAATGAACGATGTTCATGAAAAATTTGGAGTTGATTGTCTTGCACTTCAGATTCCAATTGGTGAAGGTCCAGATTTTGAAGGTGTAATTGATCTTCTTAACATGAAAGAAATTCGCTGGCATGAAGAAGATGAAGGGGAAACTTTTGATATTACTGATATTGATGGTTCTCGTTTAGATCAGGCAAATGAATGGCGTGAAAAATTAATTGATATGGTTGCTGGTTCTGATGATGAATTAATGGAAATTTATCTTGAGGGTGGTGATATTTCTGTAGAGCAACTTAAAAAAGCTATCAGAAATGGTACTATCAGCAGAACTTTTGTACCTTTTGTAATGGGATCTGCCCGCCACAATCAGGGTGTTCAGCCATTAATTGATGCAGTAATCGATTATCTTCCATGTCCAACAGATGTTCCTGCTGCTAAAGGTCAGAAAATTAAAAAAGATCAGTCTGAAGAAATTGATGTTCCATGTGACGTTTCAAAAATGCCTTTAGGTCTTGTTTTCAAAATTCAGTATGATAGAGAAATGGGGCCTTTGTGTTATGTTCGAATGTATTCTGGAAAAATTCAGTCTGGAACACAAATTTATAATACAAACAAGAAAAAACGTGAACGTGTAAATAGAATTTTAAGAATGCATGCAAATAAATCTGAACCTGTAGATTCTGTTTCTGCTGGTGATATTGCTGTATTCATTGGTTTAAAACTTGCTCAAACTGGTGATTCAATTGGTTCTGAAGCATTTACAGTTCTTCTTGAACAGCCGGTTTTCCCTCAGCCTGTAATTTCAGTTGCTCTTGAACCAGAAAGCATGTCAGAAAAAGACAAAATGAATGAAACTTTGGCAATTCTTAGTCGTGAAGATCCAACTTTTACTTCTCACGAGGATGCTGAAACAGGTCAGTTAATTATTTCCGGAATGGGTGAACTTCATCTTGATGTTCTTGTTACCCGTATGCGTGATGATTTTGGTGTAAAATGTAATGTTGGTGCACCTCAGGTAACTTACCGTGAATCAATTTCATCTTCTGCAGAAGCTTCTGAACATTACAGTAGAAATCTTGGCGGTAAAGATAACACTGCTGGCCTTACAATTACTGTTGAACCAAGAGATAAAGGCGAAGGAACTTCATACGAATGTCTTGTTAAACAAGGTGAAATTCCAGATGAAATTATGGAAGCTATTGAAAACGGTTTCAAATCAGCGTTGAATTCTGGTATTAACTATGGTTATCCATGTGCGGATCTTGCTGTTAAAGTTACAAAAATTGATTACGATGAACTTACATCAACAACTTTTGCTTTTGAAGCATGTGCATCTCAGGTTTTTGATAAAGCTTGTACTGCTGCCGGTCCAGTTATTCTTGAACCAGTAATGAATGTTGATATTTCATGTCCAAAAGAATTTGTTGGTCCTGCTTCAAGCCAGCTTAGTCAGCGTGGTGGAAATATTATGGGACAGGATTCAAAAGTTTCTGGCGAAATTATTCACGCCCAGGCTCCAATGGCAAAAATGTTTGGTTTCAGTACAAACTTACGTTCTGCTACACAGGGTAGAGCCAGTTTCTCAATGGAATTCAGTCACTTTCAGGTAAAGGTTGGTGGATTAAACAACGGTTTCTAATAATTGTCATCCAGGTTTGACTTAATCAGTCATCCTGAAACTAACTGATTAGTCATCCTGAAATGAGTAAAGTTGTCATCCTGAAATGAGTAAAGTTGTCACCCTGAACTTGTTTCAGGATCTCACCTGTAATTTGAAATCAATCATAATGAGATGTCCTTACGAATTCGGCATGACTAAAATGCTTATCTCAAATTTTAAATAAAAATTACAAAATCCCTTTGATTTTTTTTACTAAATTTCTCTTTTTTATTTTGTTTTTTGTTTTTTTTATTATAAAATAAAACTAACAGTTTTTTATTAAAATTGTTTTTACAGGGGGAGACCCTAGTTTAATTTATTTATAGAGGACTATTATGGGACTTATTAAAGCTATTACAGGTGCCGCAGGTGGAGTACTTGCAGACCAGTGGAAGGAATACTTTTATTGTGAAGCAATTCCTGCAGATGTTCTTGTAACAAAAGGTAAGAAAAAGATTACAGGGCGTTCTAGTAATACTAAAGGTGATGAAAATATTATCACTAATGGTTCTATTATTGCTGTTGCAGATGGTCAGTGTATGATCATTGTTGAACAGGGAAAAGTTGTAGATGTTTGTGCTGAACCAGGTGAATTTAAATATGATGCTTCTACAGAACCTTCAATTTTTGCAGGTAGTTTTGGTAAAAGCTTAGGTGAAGTATTTAAGAATATTGGAAAACGTTTCACATTTGGTGGTGAAGCTCCAAAAGATCAGAGAATCTACTACTTTAATACAAAGGAAATTATTGGAAATAAATATGGTACACCAAGTCCAGTACCTTTCCGTGTTGTAGATCAAAGAGCAGGAATTGATATTGATGTTTCTGTAAAATGTTTCGGTGAATACAGCTATAAAATTACAAATCCAATTTTATTTTACACAAATGTTTGTGGTAACGTTTCTCAGGATTATACACGAGCTGAAATTGACAGTCAGTTAAAAACTGAATTATTAACAGCGCTTCAGCCTGCATTTGCAAGAATTTCTGAAATGGGAATTCGTTATTCCGCTGTTCCTGGTCATACTATGGAACTTGCAGAAGCATTAAAAGCTCAGCTTTCTGAAAAATGGAGCAATTACCGCGGTATTGAAATCCAGAACTTTGGTGTTTCTTCTATCAAGGCAGATGAAGAAGATGAAAAAATGCTTAAAGATCTTCAGAAGAATGCTGCTTTCGCAAATCCAACTCTTGCAGCTGCAAATCTTGTTGGAGCACAGGCAGAAGCTATGAAGGCTGCGGCAAACAATCAGGGTGGTGCTGCAATGGCATTTATGGGAATGAATATGGCTCAAAATGCTGGTGGTATAAATGCTCAGAATTTATTTGCAATGGGACAGCAGCAGGCTCAGCAGAACACTCAGACTTCAGCTCCAGCTCAGGCAGCAGCAGGTTCATGGAAATGTTCTTGTGGTGCAACTGTAACAGGAAAATTTTGTACAGAATGTGGTAAACCAAAACCTGCAGAAGATTTCTGGACATGTTCTTGTGGTGCAAAAAATAAAGGTAAATTCTGTCCTGAATGCGGTGCTAAAAAGCCAGCAGGAATTCCTCAGTATAGATGTGACAAATGTGGATGGGAACCTCCAAAGGGTACAAATCCTCCAAAATTCTGTCCTGAATGCGGGGATCCATTTGATGATGGTGACATCGTTCAGTAATTTATAAAAAAGTACAACGGAAAGATAAATGGCTAAAGTTACAAATTATCAATGTCCTGCTTGTACTGGGCCTCTCCACTTTGTGGGGAGTTCCGGCAAACTGGAATGTGATTATTGTGGCAGTTCATTTGAAGTTTCAGAAATTGATGCAATTTATAATGAAAAAGTAAAAGAAGCAAAAGACGAAGCTGATAAGGAAGCTGCCAATGCTGCTGCTGAAGAAGAGCAGGTTGATGAAGATCGTGATGATGTAGAAGTAAAAGTTGAAGGAAAAGAGTGGAATCAGGATGAAATTAAATTATATAATTGTTCTTCCTGTGGTGCTGAAATTATCAGTGAACCAAATACTGTAGCAACAAGTTGTCCTTATTGTGGAAACCCAACTGTAATTCCTGGACAATTTACTGCAGGTATTATGCCTGAAAAAGTAATTCCTTTTAAATACGATAAAAATGCTGCTATAAATGCTTTAAAAAATCACTATAAAAAGAAGATTTTTTTGCCAAAGGTATTTTCTACAGAAAATCATATAGAAGAAATAAAAGGTATTTATGTTCCTTTCTGGTTATATGAAGGCGAGATTTTTGCCAGAGTTTCTATGCATGGTACTCGGGTTCATACACACAGAAGTGGAGATTATGAAGTAATTGAAACAGATCATTATAGAATCAGACGTTCTGGATCAGTTCCTTTTGATATGGTTCCTGCAGATGGTTCTGAAAAAATGGACGATGCATTAATGGACTCAATAGAACCTTTTGATTATTCAGAATTGAAAGAATTTACAACTTCATATTTACCTGGATATTATGCAGAATCTTATGATGTATCTGCTGAACAGAATATGCCAAGACTTAAAAGCAGAATAGAAGCTTCGGCTCTTTCAATTATGCGTGGTGATGTTGGTTATTATAATTCTCTGGTAGTTACATCCTCAAAATTTAATATAACAAAGTGTACTCCTCATTATGTATTTATGCCTGTATGGCTTTTGAACACAAAGTTTAACGGCAAGAATTATCAGTTTGCAATGAATGGACAGACTGGAAAACTTGTTGGAAATCTTCCGGTTTCAAAAGGAAAGTTCTTTGGAATGTTATCTGGACTTACGGTTGGTTTAACTGCTGTAATTGCTGCAATTTTCTACTTTACAGGATTTGTACTATGAGAAAGATAAAAACTATATTCCTGACAGTAATTTTTTCATTATTATTTGTTCAGGCTTGGGCAGATGTTATTCAGGATAAAACCATTTCTCCAATTCAGGATAATGCTGAAATTTTGACTTCTTCTGAATATGATTCACTTTTTCAGATGTCAAATTCCTTAATAAATAATTATTGTTTTGGTTTTTACATTGTAACTGTTGATTCCATGGAAGATTTTGGATATTACTCAATCGAAGATTTTAGTGAGTATATTTATAATTATTATGATTTTGGTTATGGCTCAGATCGTGATGGAGTAATGCTTATTTTAAGTATGGAAGACCGGGATTATGATATTTGTGCTCATGGTGCAATGGGGCATAGAACTTTTACAGATTATGGTAAAGATAAACTGGCTAAAAATTCATTCCTTCCATATTTCAAAAATGATAATTGGGCAGAAGGATTTGAAGCTTTTCTTATTAAAGCCGCTGAATATTATGAATATTCTGATGAAGGCGAACCTGTTGATGTAAATTCTTCTCATTCTAGTTCTTCTATAAGTTTCCAGGAATTTCTTCCATCAATTGGTATAGCATTTTTAATTGCTCTGGTTATTGGTCTTGTTGTTTGTTTTGCAATCCGCAGCACTATGAAAAGTGTAAAACTTGCAAAAGCAGCAAATGATTATATCGATAAAAAGAGTGTTGGTTTTACAGAAAGATCGGATATGTTTACCCATAGAGATGTTGTCCGTCATAAGATTGAAAAACCTTCAAATCATAGTTCTGGTGGAACTAGTATTTCCAGTGGTGGATTTTCTCATTCTAGTGGAAAATTTTAAAAAAATGAATATATAGGTATTGACATTTTTTTTCGAAACCTATATATTTATTTATACATTCCGCGGGGGTGGTGGAATTGGTAGACACGCAAGCTTGAGGTGTTTGTGGAGAGATCCGTGGCCGTTCAAGTCGGCTCCTCCGCACGAAAGAGATTGTCAATTTTGACAGTCTCTTTTTTTTATTTAAAATTATTTAAGAGGTTTATATGCTTGCTGTATTTGTAAATTGTGGTGCAATTATTTTGGGTTCTATAATTGGATTATTATTTTCAAAGAAATTTACAGAAGAACTTTCTGAAATGATTCAAACTGCTGCAGGAGTAATTACCCTGGTTTTGGGAATTCAAATGGCATTTAAATATGACAATATTGTATATATGGCTTTGTCCTTAATAATTGGTGGAGTTTTAGGCTATATTATGAATATTGACGGCGGAATATTAAAACTTGGAAATTGGTTAGAAAAAGTTTTTTACAAAAAGAACAATCTTTCTGAAAATAGTTCCGCTTCTGTTTCTGTAAAAAATAATAAAAACTTTGCATATGCATTCTTAAATTCTTCTGTTTTATTTTGTGTTGGAGCAATGGCAATTGTTGGTTCATTTAAAGCTGGTGTTGAAAAAGATTATACAATTATTTTTACAAAATCAATTTTAGATGGTTTTATGGCTATTTCTTTTGCAGCTGCAATGGGAGTTGGAACTGCATTTTCGGCCTTAATGATATTGATTTATCAGGGGGCATTAACATTACTGTCAGGTTTTATTCAGCCATTTGTAAGTGAATTATTAATAAATGAAGTGAGTGCCTGTGGCGGCGCAATAATTATTATGATTGGAATTAATCTTCTTGGATTTAAGAAAATTAAAACTGCAAACTTTTTACCTGCTTTAATTATTGAAATACTTTTTGTTGAACTGGTTCCAGTTATTATTAGTTTATTTAAATAATTATAAATATTTTTCAAGAAGTTCTTTTCTGTTTGTGGTTTGAGTTTTGTCGTATATTAGAGAACAATAGGTTTCAACGGAATGTTTTGTCATTTCTAATTCCTGTGCTATTTGCTGATTACTTTTATCTTTTAGAATTTCCTGTAAAATTAGCAATTCTTTATTTGTTAGGAATGGAATTATTTCAGAAAGTTTATTTTGTGAAGGTTTCAGTCTTTCATCATAATAATTATTTCCTGCAAGAACTTTTTGAATACAGTCAATAAATTCGCTTACTGAAGAGGCTTTAGAAATATAACCATGAGCACCAATCTTCTTAGCTTCCAGTAAAAAACCACTTTCTTCATGCATTGAATAAAGTATTATTTTTATATTTTTGTATAGAGAAAGAATTGTTTTTGCCAAATCAAATCCGTTTTCTTTTCCAAGATTTATATCAATAATGATAACGTCAGTATTATTTGTTTTAAGAAAATCCAAAACTGACTGGGAAGTGGAAAATGTATTTAAAACTTTCCAGTTTGTATTTTCTTCAATATATGATTTTATTCCATATAACATCATCTGATGATCATCTACAATATTCCTTCTGATATTTCTGTTCAAATTGAAAGTATAAAAGGGGACTTTATACGTTCTGGTTTTAAGGAACTTCCCGCAAATATTCTATCGAGAATTCCTGGTAATCTTATAGAAAGACCTGTTACAACTTTTTCTGCTTTTGGAATTGTAGTTTTAATAAAGAAAATTTATAGAAAAAAAAGTATCAATAAATAGAAACTTTTATTTTTTTCATAATATGTTATACTTTAGTAATGGAAACTATTGATAGAAACATAGAAGAAAAAAGTAGTATTTCGGAAGAGTTACAAAAACAGACAATTGATGAATTAATTCATATTTTTAATACTTGTGATGAAAATCTTGTGAAGGATTTTTTTAACTGTCTTTTTACTCCAAACGAACTGAAAGATCTTGCTAACCGCTGGTTGTTAGTAAAGGAAATAGATAAAGGTACTCCACAACGTGCTATTGCTAAAAAATTCAGTATGTCCCTTTGTAAAATTACCAGAGGCTCTAGAGAACTTAATAAACCTGATAGCGCCTTTAGAAAAATTCTTGATCTGAAAGAGTAAAAATAATGAACAATACAAAATTAAGATTTAATATACCTCCACAAACATGGGAACAGTTTTTACCATTAGGAAATGGTCGTCTTGGCGCTATGGTTAAAGCTCATCCTTGTAACGAAATTATTCAGCTAAATGAAGAAGGAATCTGGTCTGGTGGACCAATTGACAGAAGAAATGAATCTGCAAGAAAAGCTATTCCAAAAATTAGAAAATTAATCAAAGAAGGAAAAGTTATGGAAGCTCAGGAATTGGGTTTTCAAACTTTAAGTGGAACTTGTTTTAATGAAAGGGTTTATCAGACAGCAGGTGAGTTCCGGCTTGATTTTTTTGAAGAAGATAATTATGGAATTGAATGTGGATTTCCTCTTAATCACAAAACAAAACAGGTTTATCTTGACACTTACAAATGTATTCTGGATTTAGAAAAGGCCTGCACTATAATTTCTTATGAAAACGAAAAAGGTGTTAAATTTACAAGAAAAACCTGGATTTCTGCAGCTGATAATCTTCTTTTTATGAAAGTTTCTGCTTCTGAAAAAGGACAGATTAGTTTCAGAGGTTATTTGGACAGGGGAATTTGGGTAGATTCAATTTATTCTGAAAACAGAGCAATTTATCTTGAAGATGGTCACGGTATTCCTTTCTGTGCAGGAGTTGGTGCTGTTACAGAAGGTGGAGAATTTCAAACAACAGGTTTCTGTTTAACTGGAAAAAATTGTGATTCAGTTTTATTTATTATTGATATTCAGGCTTTTAAGTGGGATGGAAAACTTATAGATAAAAATCAATATAATAAACTTATAGAAAAAAATACATGGACATCTGAATGTAAAACTAATCTTTCGAAAATGATTAAAGCCGTTGAAAAAACAGGGATTGAATCTATTTGTAATGATTTGTTTAATCGTCATCTGGAAGATTATTCTGCATATTTTAATGAAATGTCTTTGTCTTTAGGAAATCATAAATCTGAAAACGAAGAAATTTCAACTCCTGAATTATTAAAAAATGTTTCTGGAGATAACACAGATTTAATTGAACTTTATGCAAATTTTGACCGTTATCTTTTGATTTCCGGTAGCAGAAAACCAGGAAAACTTCCTTTAACTTTACAGGGATTGTGGAACTGTTATATGGATCCACCTTGGGGAAGTAAATATACTGTTAATATTAATACAGAAATGAATTACTGGCCGGTAAATCTTGCTGGTTTAGAAGAATGTGAAATTCCCTTATTTAATTTGCTGGAAAGAGCTTTTGAACATGGAAAAATTACTGCAAAAAAAATGTATGGTTGCAGTGGTTATGTAATTCATCATAATCTGGATTTTTGGGGTGACACAGCGCCTCAGGATAACTGGTTACCTGGAACTTATTGGGTTTTAGGTGCAGCATGGCTTTCTACTCATATTTACGAACATTATGAATATACAATGGACGAAAAGTTTCTTGCCAGATATTACTATTTGATGCATGAAGCTTGCCGTTTTTTTGTAGATTTTTTACAACCTTCCGATTTGATTTCTCCAGATGGTGAACCTTATTTAGTAATAAATCCTTCTGTTTCTCCAGAAAATTCTTATGTAACAAAGGCTGGTCAAACAGGAGCATTTTCTGAAGGCTGCGAAATGGATAATATGATTCTTGAACATTTATTCAAGAGTTGTCTTCAGGCAAAAATGATTCTGGGAGAAAAGGCAAAAGATAAAAACGGTCATAAATATCTGGGTGCCGAATTTGAACAGTTTCAGTATGTGTTAAAACATCTTAAAGCACCTGAATTGAATAAAGATGGCTCGTTAATGGAATGGAATATAGAAGTTCCTGAAGTAGAACCTGGCCACAGACATGTAAGTCATTTATATGGTTTATATCCAGGTCATACAATTACATTGGAAAAAACTCCGGAACTGGCAGAGGCTTGTAAAAAAACTCTGGAAAAACGTCTTTCAAATGGTGGAGGGCATACAGGATGGAGTCAGGCATGGATTATTAATTTCAGAGCACAACTTCAGCAGGGAAATCTGGCATTGGAAGCTGTAGAAAAGATTCTTAAAAATTCTACCTTGCCAAACCTTTTAGATAATCATCCTCCTTTCCAGATTGATGGTAATTTTGGTGCTCTTGCAGCAATTATTAGAATGATTGTACAAAGTGAAATTGGTGAAGACGGTAATATACATGTAAAATTGCTTCCTGCTTTGCCTGAAAATAAAGCATGGCAGTCTGGAAGTATTCATGGTGTTAAAATTAAAGGTGGTTATAAACTGGATTTAATCTGGCGTGAGGGGAAGATTATTGCAGTAAATTATACAGCCGGTCCAAAGACCTTAAAACACGCAATTATTGTTGATAAATAAAAAATGATTGAAAAATGAAAATTAAAGGCCATGGTTATTTTTAGTTAATCGATTAACCTAAATAACAAATAGTTATTTAAGGAAAATTACCTAATTTATATTAAAAAAACTTGTTTTTTCCTAAAAGTAGTTTAGAATTAAAATATCTAAAAAAGTTCTTTAGGAGGAACAAATGAAAAAATTATTAAGTGCTGCAGTTGCAGTATTGGCTTTGGCTATGGCTTTTGTTGGATGTAATAATACTCCAGAAGGTCCTAAGGTTGTTGAATATTCTGTAGAAAAATTTCCATTAGAATTTACAGAAAACGTTTATGATGGCGGTGCTAACTATCAGTTGGTTACAGCTTCTATTCTTCCTGCAACATATAAAGCTGTAGCAGGAGATACAGTAAAGATTCATTTTGAAGGTGTTAGTGATATTGATATTCCTTCTTTAAAAATGAATTTAGTTGATAATACTGCAGCAGCTGGTTACTGGTTAACTCTTGGTAATGAAACAGTTGTTGGTGAAAACATTGTTGCAGGTGAAGATTTTGAATTTGATGTAGAATATACAGTTGTTACAAGTGCTAAAGGTACTGGTGCTGATTCTCACAAAGTTCAGTTATATTATGAATATGATGTAGGTGGAGCAGCAACAATTTATGAACCTGGAACAGATGTAAATAACGTTGGTGTTCTTCCAAAAGAACTTCTTGATGCACCATCAACTGGAAATGTTAATGCAGGTAAAATTGCAGATTTAGACGCTCTTGCTGCAACTTATAATACTGTAACAATTAAAATTAAAAATACTGCTGATGGAGATCGTACAGGTTGGGGTGTTATAAAAATGCTTGTATCTGATGCAGAAAATCCTTATAAATGGCACGATCCAATTTTAGGAGAAGGTGAATATGGAATGCTTCCACCTCCTTCTCCATTTGGATCAGGTGACGAATATGAATATGAATATTCTTTATCATCAATAATTGATGCCTTAAAAGAAGCCGCAGGTTCATGTACATTATCTCACCAGTGGACAATTCAGCTTCAGAATGGTGCAGAACTTGAATCTATTCTTCTTACTGCAGTAGATCCTGCTTAATAATTTGTTTCTTTTGTTATTGTGGTAATACAAAATCCTGTTGATTAATTTCAGCGGGATTTTTTTTGTTAACGGGGAGTTGCGGGGTGTCCCCGCAGAGAGGGTAGCGAAAAGAACAAAAGTTTTCTTTTGGGCTTTGGAGCGCAGGGGGAGACTTCCCCCTTCTTTATTAAAAATGGTATAATAACTTTATGAATCATAAATCTTTTGTTTTTTTTGACTGTGAATGTGCCAATACTTTTGAAGGTGTTGGAAAAATCTGTTCCCTTGGTTATGTAATTTGCGATGATGAATTAAATGTTATTGAATCTGAAGATGTTGTAATGAATCCTGAATGTGAATTTGACTGGTATTTGTTCAGTGGAAAAGGGGATTGTCAGCTTGCATATTCAAAAGATTATTTTAGAATTAAACCAAACTGGGAAGCATATCATAAAGATATTAAAAAACTTTTAACTACAGGTAATCGTTTTATTGCGGGTTTTGCGGTTGGAAATGATGTTGGTTTTGTAAATTCTGCCTGTGAAAGATATCAGAAAGATTATATTCAGTTCAGAGCTTTTGACGTAGAGAAATTATTGAACAAGGCTTATGGTCAGAAAAAAAAACTTAAGGAATGGGCTGAATTTATGGGTGTAAATCTTGTAAAGTTTCAGAGTCATAAATCCGTTGATGATGCAATGATGACTATGCTTTGTTTAAAATCTTATTGTATGAAAACTGGAAAATCAGCAGAACAGGTTCTTACTGAAAATAAAGATATGTATGTTTCTAACGAACAGATTTTACAGCAGGCAGAAGAACGGGCATATCGAAAAGAAATGACTGAAAAAATCAAACGTCTTTATAATAAAAAATCTCCAAAGCCAAGTTTTAAAACTGTTGTTGGTGAATATTTTGAAATTGACGGTAAAATTTTAAAAGATGTGGATTTTGCTTTTGAACTTGTAAAACAGATTTACGATAATGGTGGTATAGTCTGTGAACGGATTAATGGTAAAGGTTCAGTTATCTTTGAAGAACTTCCTAATAAAGAAGTTGTTTCTAAAATCCAAAAACGTAATTTAAAGATTATTACTTTAGATGAACTTCAGGAAAAATTAAAATAATATTCTGTAACATTTTTATAGTGGCTTTGTTTGTTTGGGTAGAATCTTCCCTGAGAAGATATTCTTTCAGTATGAAAGGAGGCTATTATGAAAAAGATCAGAAGATTTTTGTTTGCTTTGATTTTTCCTGTATTTGTGATTTCTTGTTCCCAAATGCAGATTGACTTTGGTGAAATTGGCATTCGTCTTCCTTATGATTCAAAGGATTCCTCTCTGGATTACTATGTAACAATTAGTGGTGTTAATCAGAATTATTATAAATTAATTACTGGAAGCAGCGGCGATACTTTTATTGTTGATGATCTGGATTCTGGTAAATATGAAATTGTTTACAATGCTTACGATCCTGAATCTGGTGAAGAAGTTTATTATGGTGATACAACTGCCAGAGTGTATGTTGGTATTATTTCCCCTGTTGCCATAGAATTAAATGCTGTAAATTAAACTGTGCTTTGTTGTAATATAAATAACCTGACAATTAATTGCTATTTCTTCTGAATTACATTAAAATAGTAAGTCAATTGTTATTGAAAAACTAACTACTGACTCCTTATTTTAGGATGCTCGCTCGGAATATCGGGGAAATTGCAGTATTTAGTTGAGGTTGTTATATGATTACTTTAAAATTTGGCGGCACTTCTATGGCCAACGCCCGCCGTATCCTGGCTTCTTCCGAAATTATTATTAATCGTGCAAAAGAAGATCGCATTAGTGTTGTTGTTAGTGCATGTGCTGGAGTTTCTAATAATCTTCAGTCTGCAATTGATGCAACTACAAACGGAATTAGTGGTGCTAACTACGTAACAGACTTACGCAATACACACAATGAAATTTGTCTTGAACTTCAGTCAAAGCTTCCTGGTTTTGATGCAGAAAAGACAATGGCTAAAATTGAACCAAACTTTGTTGAATTGGAAAAACTTCTTGCAGGCTGTGTAAGCTTTGGAGAATGTCCAGATACAGTTCACTGCCGTATTATGGGTATGGGGGAATTGCTTTCTGCTCCAATTATGGAATCTGTTCTTCTTGCTAAAAAACAGTCGGTAATTTTTCTTGATTCACGCAAATTTGTATATACAAACAGTAATCAGAAAGAAGGTGAAGCTGATTATGCTTTATGTAACGAAGCTTGTGCTCCTTTCCGTGATGGTGCTAGTCCTACTCAGACTCGTATTCTTTTATTCCCAGGATTTATTTGTACTTATAAACCAAATGCAGAAGCTAAACCTGTAATGGGACTTTTGGGTCGTAATGGTTCAGACTTCTCTGCTGCAATTATTGGTTCTTCTCTTCGTGCAAAAAGAGTTGAATTCTGGACTGATGTAGACGGTGTTTATACTGCAGACCCTCGTGTTGTAAAAGATGCAATTCTTGTTGATGATATGACTTATGAAGAATCAATGGAACTTTCATTCTTTGGTTCAAAAGTTCTTCATCCAAAAACTATTGCTCCTCTTCAGGCAAAAGGTATTGAAGCCTGGAGTTTGAACAGTCACAATCCAAGTGCAAGAGGAACTCGTATTGGTAAAGGTCCTTTTGAAAGCCGTGCTAAATCAAGCATTTGTGGTATTTCTTCACTTAAACGTGTTGCTTTGATTTCTGTTGGCGGTTCTTTAATGCGTGGTCGTTCTGGAATGGCATCTAAAATTTTCTCTGCTGTTTCTAGCGCTGGAGTTTCTATCCTTTTGATTACTCAGTCATCTTCTGAATATACAATTTCTTTCTGTGTAAAAGATGACGAAGCTGCAAAAGTAAAAGAAGCTGTAGAAAAGAAATTTGAACTTGAAATCCGTGAAAAACTTATTGATGAAGTTGAAGTTCGTCATGATTGTGCAATTGTTTCTGTTGTTGGTGACGGTATGATTGCTAACCGAGGAGTTGCTTCTAAGTTCTTCAATGCTCTTTCTTCTCAGGATATTAATATTCTTGCAATTGCCCAGGGATCTAATGAACGCTGTATTTCTGCAGTAATTGAAAACGAATTTGCTGATACAGCTGTTCGCGCAGTTCATCAGTTCTTCTTCCACACTGCACAGACAATTGAAGTATTTGCATTTGGTGCAGGAACAATTGGTGGAACAATGATTGACCAGATTCGTGATCAGAGAGAAAAACTTCTTAAAGAAAACGTTGATATTAAGGTTCTTGCAATTACAACTATTGACGGTATGATTTTGAATGAAGAAGGAATTGACCTTTCTAACTGGCGTGATCAGATGAAAAAGCCAGACTTCCCATTTGGACCACAGAATGTTGATGACATTATTAAATTTGTAAAAGAAAAGAAACCTTTGAATCCTGTATTTGTTGATTGTACTGCTTCTTACGATTTACCAGAACGCTATCTGGACATTATTAACGCTGGTATGAGCATTGCAACTCCAAATAAACGTGCAAACTCAATGGATATTAATTTCTACCATGAATTGCGTCGTACTGCAAATAAAATGAACCGTCGTTTCTTGTATGAAACAAACGTAGGTGCTGGTCTTCCAATTATTGATACTTTACAGAACCTTTATAAATCTGGTGATAAACTTGAAAGCTTTAACGGAATTATGTCTGGTTCTCTTTCTTACATCTTTGGTAAATTGGATGAAGGTGTTAAATTCAGTCAGGCTGTAAAAGAAGCAAAAGAACTTCGTTATACTGAACCAGATCCTCGTGATGATTTGGAAGGTAAAGATGTTGCTCGTAAAGCTTTAATTATTGCCCGTGAATCTGGATACGATATTGAACTTACTGACATTGAAATGTTTAAAGTATTCCCAGACAGCTTTGATGCAAGTGGAACTGTAGATGAATTTATGGCTAAACTTCCTGAAGTTGATGAATACTTTGAAAAGAAAATGGCTGATCTTAAGAAAAAGAACATGGTTCTTCGTATGGGTGCCACAATTAAAGATGGAAAAGCAAGTGTGGGTATGATGGAAGTTCCTGTAACTGATCCATTATATTCTGTACGTGGTGGTGAAAACGCTTTTGTATTCTACACAGAACGCTACAAACCTATTCCATTAACTGTTCGTGGATATGGTGCAGGTGCTGGAGTTACAGCTGCCGGTGTATTCGGTGATATTTTAAGAACTGTTTCGTTTAATCCTGAACGTTAATGTGTAAGGCCACTGGTGGCCGGTGTTAAATAGGAAACCGTTAAAAAAATGCGAAAGTATTTTTTAGGTTATCCTTTACAACCACAAATAAGTCACAGATGGGGCACAGATTGAAAATTTTATTTGTGTCTTATCTGCGTGTATTTGCGGTTAAAACTATAGAGGTTATTTATGGACAAATTTGTTTTATCTGTACTTGTTGAAAACCATGCTGGTGTATTAAGCCGTGTTTCAGGATTGTTCAGCCGTCGAGGATATAATATTGATTCTTTGACTGTATGTGAAACTTATAATCCTGAACACTCTCGAATGACAATTGTTGTAAAAGGTGATGAATACATTTTAGAGCAGATTCAGAAACAGCTTGCAAAGTTGGAAGAAGTTATTTCTATTAAGAAATGTGAAAAAGTTAATTCTTGTCAGAGAGAAATGGCTTTAATTAAAGTAAAGGCTGAGGGGGCAAATCGAGCCATTATTATAGAAACCTGCGATATTTTCAGAGCTCATATTGTTGATGTTGGAATGGAATCTGTAATAGTTGAAGCAACTGGTAGTGAAGATAAAATCGAAAGTCTTATTCGTCTTCTTGAACCTTATGGAATTCTTGAATATGTAAAAACTGGTCTTACAGCTTTGGATAGAGGTTCCTTAGTTCTTTAATTTTTTCCAGACAAATTTTTCTACAGATTTAGAATTGTCTGAAACTTGCTGAGTATTTGCAGCCTTAAAAATATTTAATATGCACGGAAAATTTTTATTTTCTGTGCATATTTTTTTTAACTCAATTTTGGTTTGATTAAATAAATCTTTTGATATAGAGGTTTTATTAGTTGTAATACTTTCTAATAAAATCATTTTTGATAATATAATTTTACCATCACAGGAGATTTCTACAGGAGAATAAATTTCCATTGTTTCTGAATTGACTTCTGGTAATAAAATATTTATTTTTGTAATAGATGATGCTGTTTTTTTTAAATCAGAGAAAGTATCCGGGAGAAGAATCCATAAAGGAATTGTCTGGAAAAAAATTATTCTTTCATTTTGCAAACGCCTGATAAGCAGTTTTTGAAAATTGATTATATTTAATTGTTGTGTCGGATGAGGAATTAAATGAATCATTTAAATATAGTATAAACTTTTTATGATTTTTGATATAGTTATTCAACTTTGTATAGAGGAATTTATGAGTATAAAAAAAATTTTTGTTTTATGTACAGTTTTGTGTTGTATATTTTTTAGTTTAACTGGATGTAAAGAAAAAAAAGAAATTTTATTTGCCAGTGAATATGTCACTTTGGGAAACGACGTTGAACCTTTAATTCCTTTAGATAGTAATGCAAAAACCTGTCTGATTACAGAAGAAGGTTATGCTAATTTTAAGTTTTCAAATAAACAGAAAGATGACATTTTAAATGTTTATAATATGAAAGGTTCTGCTGCAATTTCTGTACGTGTAAGGGTTTGTCCAACAGAAAAACAGCAGGTTGCTTTATATAATAATCAGAATTTTCCTTTATATTTTGGTTTTTTAAGTAAAAAAGATTTTGATGACAATGGAAATTTGCGCAGCGATTTTTCAAGAATGACTTCTACAATTACAGTTCAGGCAAATGAAAGTAAAATGATAAAAGATTTATTGTCTCCTGAAGTTGTTTTTGAAATTAAAATGGCTGTTGGATATGATGATCAGGGAAAATTAAATATTCCTGAAGGTGTTTTTATTTACTCAGCTTTAAATTGTGAAATTATTCTTATTGATGTAGATGAAGCTTATATTGGCTATGATTATTCAAATCCTGCTTATAATGTTTATGGTTTTTCTTCAAACGGTGGAATTATTCATCCGGAAAGTTCTTCAGTTGATTTTTCTGGAGGTTCATTGATTTTTCCTGCAAACGATGTTGAACTTCCTATAATTGAAGTTACTTTATCTGATAATCCTGCATATAAATCAAAAGATAATGTAATGTTTTATGTTGTGTTACAGGCTGGAAATGATAAATTTCAAATAAATAATGTTCCTTCTGCAAAAACTTTATGTATTCCAGTTTCAATTTTTAATAATAAATTCCCTAGAGTTGATATTGTTGAAAATAAAGATTGCGTTACTTCTATAAAAATGAAACGTCTAAAAGCTACCAATAAAGTTTATAATGATGTTTTAAGTCCTTTGCAGGCAGATCCTGGTTACATTTTAAAATATAATACAAAAAACTGGCGCCTCCGTGATTATGAAATATTCCAGTGGGACAGATTTCCAGAAATATTAATTTTTGATTTTAAGGATTTTAATATTCAGGATAAATACTTAAAACGAATGGCTTTTTTTGTTGAAAAAACTGGTTACAAAGGCAGACTTGTAACAAATGAAGAGTTTGAAGGTATTCACGGATTTAATGCAAATGACTATAAAGCTGAAGATTTTGCCAGATTTTATAATCTTGCTGATGAACAGAATTTTAAGTTAAATGAAGAAGAATATATTCTTAAAAAATATTTAATTAATAATGGTATTTTGTTATTAAACGGTGATGGTTCTGTTAAAG
Organism: Treponema sp.; assembly: GCA_024402635.1. Lineage (GTDB taxonomy): Bacteria > Spirochaetota > Spirochaetia > Treponematales > Treponemataceae > Treponema_D. The sequence continues at coordinate 45,889 of JAKSTJ010000001.1, forward strand.
CGGGAAAAGGTGGAATTGCCAGTGCTTCAAGAGAATCTGGAACAAAAACAGAAGCCCGTTTGTTAAATCATGAAGTTCTTCATACTTTATTCTTTATTGATGAAGGGTTCCGAAATTATGTAGTTTCTACATACAGTGTTTTTGATCCTAAAACAAAACAATTTTTAATTGATTATTTTGATGCAAATCCTCAGTGGAATTATGATACAAATGATGAATATTTAATGCATAATGAATATATGTCTTATATTCTTGAACACAAATCTTCTGACGTTGGACCATTCTTTGTTGATAGAGCAAGAAATTATCCTAATGTAAGAAATCATACTCCTGAATTAAGCGATTATATTATTGAAACTGGCGGAAGTGGTTTTACAGAAGCTGCAAAAGCAATGGAAAGTTATACATTTGATACTTTTGGATTACTTGCTGGAAATGTTGGTTTAATAAATAAATTCTAAATGAAAAAAGCTGAACTCATATATAAAGTTCAGCTTTTTTTTATGATAAATCCCGGTTGAAATTTTTTTCGGCTTCAATGGTTGTTGGGGGACCATGGCCCGGCATTAAAACTATTTCATCCTGTTGAGAAAGAATTTTATTATTTATGTTTGATCGTAAAATAAATTCTGAATAACTGGAGTTTGTAGAACCGATTGTTCCTGCAAAAAGAATATCACCTGTAAATAAAAGATTTCCAATTCCGTATGCAACTGAATCAGAAGTATGACCAGGAATTGAAAGATAATGTACATTTATCTGTCCAATTTTAAATTTTCCATCACCAGAAATAACAGTTGTATTATTTTGACTTACTTCCCAATCGGCTGCGAATACTTTTGGAGAGTATATTTTTAACAGAGTATTAATTCCTTCTATGTGAGCCTTATGATTATGGGTAATTAAAATTCCAATAAGATTTAAATTTTTTTCTTCTATCTGAGAAATTATTTTTTCTGTAATTTCACCTGGATCTATAATTACTGCTTCGTTTGAGGATTCATTAACAACTAAATAAGTATTTGAAAAACCTTCTATATTAAAATGATAATAAACTTTCATTAAAATGCTCCTTTGTTTTCTTCCGGTGCTGGAGTATTGCTTAATGTTTCATTATCAGTTGAATGACCTGATGAAAGATCACTGCCTTCTATTGTAAAAATTGCCTCTCTTGTATTTGACATTTTAAAGGAAACATTTTGTCTGAAAGTATCGTAAAAAATTGTTCTTTTTAAATTACAGTTTCTGAAAGATGTATTAATAAGTGAAGCTTTTACAAATCGTGTGTTAAAAAGGTCTGTGTCATCAAAAGAAGTTTGAATGGATTTTATACCATTAAAATTGTTCTGAACCATATCGCTGGATGTAAAAAGGGTATTTGTAAATGTGCAACCTGCAAATGATGTAAAAATAGTAGAGTTTTTACTAAGGTTACAATCGTTAAATATAGAAAAGTCAAAAATACACATTTTTAATAGAAGTGATTGGGTTGTTATATTCTTAAAAGTACAATGATGAAAATTGCAGCCAATAAATTGTTTGTTTATAAAATTGATGTCCGAAAAAATTAAACCGCAGGCATTTAAACCAACAATCATATCGTGTTCTTCAATATATTTGTAAATCTGTTCTTTTGCTTTACCTGGATTTGGAGAATGTTCAAGACAGTAGTTTTTATCGTCAGTTAGATTTCCATTGTTGTCAAAAGATGAAAGAGCGTTGTTTCTGCATTTTGCAACAAGACATTTATTTTGTTCGAACATAATATATATTTTATAGTAAAAATGTGAAAATTAAAAGATGATGACTTAACTAAATAAAAATTGTAAAATATTTCTATGATTTGTTGGAAATGTAAAAAAGAAATCACTGTTAATTCAATTAACCGTACTACAGAATGTCCTTTATGTACTGCTGATTTACATGTATGTAAAGGTTGTAAGTTTTATTCTACTGGTTCTCATAATGATTGCCGTGAAAGTTCTGCTGAATATGTTTCTGACAAAGAAAAAGCAAATTTCTGCGATTATTTTAAGCTTCCCGATAGTATTAGTTTTGCAGGCGGTACCTCGAAAGCGGATGATGCAAAAAAAGCGTTTAATGCTTTGTTTGGAGATTAATTTATGGTAGATTTTGCTTTTCTGGATTCTGGAACTGGTGGAATTCCATATCTTGCTTATTTACTTGCAAAAAGTCCTGATTCAAAATGTGTTTATATAGGAGATACAAAAAACTTTCCTTATGGTGAAAAAACTCATGATGAAATTGTTTCCTGTGTCTTAGATGTTGTAAAAAAAATCAAAAACAGATTTAATCCGAAAGTAATTGTACTTGCATGCAATACTATGAGTGTTAATACTCTTGATGTTGTAAGAGAAGTTTTTCCTGAAGTTCAATTTGTAGGAACCGTTCCTGCTATTAAAGTTGCGGGAGATAATTCAAAAAAACGATGCATTGGTCTTCTTGCAACAAATGCAACCTGTAATCATCCATACAATCAGGATTTAAAAAATCATTTTGCAAAGGATTGTAAAATGGTTTTACGTGGAGATCCTGAATTAATTTCGTTTATTGAACATGATTCTTTTACTGCCAGTGAAAAAGAAGTTGAAGAAGCTGTAAAACCTTCGGTGGATTTTTTTAGAAAGGAAGGTTGTGATGAAATAATTCTTGGTTGTACTCATTTTCTGAATCTGGTTGATGTTTTTAAGAAAATTGCTGCACCTGATATAGAAATTGTTGATTCAAGAGAAGGAGTTGTAAACCGGGCATTATCTCTTGTCAAAGGCGTTGCGGGAATGTGTCCCGCAGAGGGGGTGACGGAAAAGGCCACGGCGCAGCAAGGTCTTTGCAGTCAGGGGGAGGCTTACCCCTCAAAATCTTTACTTTATGTAACAGGTTTTTCTGACAAAAAAGATGAAAAAGAGTATGATGTAATTTGTAAACGATATGACCTAATTTTTGGTGGTAAGTTATAAATTAAAAATTATTTATTTGAATGGAGTTATATATGAAAAAAATTATTTCTGGAAAAGTTCGTGAAGTTTACGACTTGGAAGACGGAAGAATGGTAATTGTAACAACTGACCGCATTTCTGCTTTTGATGTTATTTTGCCAACAATGATTACTGACAAGGGTAAAGTTTTAAATGCTCTTGCTAACTTCTGGTTTGATTATACTGGTGACATTGTAAAAAATCATATGATTTCTACAAACTTAAAAGACATGCCAGCTGAATTCCAGAAACCTGAATTTGAAGGTCGTACAATCCTTGTTAAGAAACTTAAGATGATTCCTTATGAAGTAATTGTTCGCGGTTATATGTTTGGTTCTATGTACGAAGCTTACAAAAAGGGTGAACCTTTCCTTGGTACAAAATTTGACCGTGAATACAAACAGGCAGAGAAATTAGATGAACCAATTGTAACTCCATCTACAAAGGCTGCTGAAGGTCACGATATTAACGTAACTTTACAGTACATGAAAGATGATCTTGGCGAAGAACTTGGAACAAAAATTGAAAAGGCTGCTCTTGCTATTTACAAAAAATGTTATGACTGGGCTTATCAGAATGGAATTATTATTGCTGATACAAAATTTGAATTTGGTTTAGATGAAAACGGCGATTTAGTTCTTGGTGATGAAGTTCTTACTCCAGACAGCTCACGTTTCTGGGATTTGTCTAAATATGAAGTTGGTGGAAGTCCTGCTTCTTATGATAAACAGTTTGTTCGCGACTGGCTTAAAGACAATGGTCTTGCTGGAGATCCTAACATTAAAGAAATTCCTGCTGACGTTGTTGCAAAAACTTCTGCTATTTATAAAGAATGCGAAAATAAAATCTGTCATAAATAAGTTTTATTATAAGATTTATTTTTGCTAAAGGAAGACTGTGTTCTTAAATTTTTTTTTGAGACGCAGTCTTTTTTTGTTTAACTTTTAAATTTCGTAAAATAATTAACTTATTCGTAAAATAATTAACTTTTTTATAATTTTTATAAAATAATTTTCATTTCTTATTATTAGAAACCTAAAAATTTATAATTCTTTTCCAAAATTTCTTTATTCCAATCTGAATATTTTGCGTATATGATTAGGTAAACTTTTAAAAAACGTCTATTAGGAGGATTTTAGATGAAAAAGGTTATTACTGCTGTAGTTGCTCTTGTATGTGCAGCTAGTTTATTTGTTGGATGTAACAAATCTGAAGCTTCAGGTTCAAATGCAAGTTCTTCTGGAAAAATTAAAGTTGGTATTATTAACAACCCACCATCAGAATCTGGATATCGTGCTGCTAACGTAAAAGATTTCGAAACAGTATTTACTGCTGATAAAGGTTACGATGTAAAAACATATTACAGCCTTAACAATGATGAACAGCTTAATGCTGCTTCTCAGTTCATTACTGATGAAGTAGATTACATTTTGCTTTCTGCTGCTGCAACAGACGGATGGGAAGCAGTTCTTAAACAGGCTCAGCGTTCTGGAATTAAAGTATTCCTTTTTGACCGTATGTTAAATGCTGATGAAAGTCTTTATGAATGTGCTGTTGTATCTGACATGCCACAGGAAGGTGAAACAGCTGTTGCTTGGTTAAAAGCTCAGAATCTTCCAGAATACAATGTAATTCATATTCAGGGTGCTATGGGTTCAGATGCTCAGTTAGGACGTACAGGTGCTCTTGATGCTGAATTTGCTGCAGGAACAATGAAAAAAGTTGTTCAGCAGACAGCTACATGGGACGAAGCAGAAGCTAAGAAAATTGTCGAATCTGTAATCAACTCTGGTGAAGCTTTCAACGTTATTTATGCTGAAAACGATGGTATGGCAAAAGGTGCTGTAGCTGCTCTTGATGAAGCTGGTATTACACACGGTGTTGGAAAAGATGTAATTGTTATGGGATTTGACTGTAACAAATGGGCTCTCCGTGAACTCTTAGCTGGAAACTGGAACTATGATGGACAGTGTTCACCATTCCAGGCTGCTGTAATTGAAGATATGATCAAAACTGGAAATGTTCCTTCAAAGAAAGTAATTTCTGCAGAAAAAGGTTTCGATGCTACAACAATTACACAGGCTGACATTGACACTTACGGTCTTGGTGACTAATTCGTAATAAATAATCTTAATACGATTTAGGATTACGGCGTGAAGTATGTAATTCCACATATTTTACGCCGTTTTTTTTAGGTATTTTTTTATTTGTGGAATGGTAAAAAATGGAAGAAAATGTTGTATTAACCATGCGGGGAATATATAAAGAGTTCCCTGGAGTTAAAGCCCTTCAAAATGTTGATTTTACACTTCGTGCAGGTGAAATTCATGCTTTAATGGGTGAAAATGGCGCTGGTAAATCTACTCTCGTAAAATGTTTGACTGGAGTTTATATAAAAGATGCCGGTGAAATTAAAGTATCTGATTCTGTGGTAAATATTAGATCTCCTCAGGATGCTCAAAATGTTGGTATCAGTACGGTTTATCAGGAAATTACACTTTGTCCAAATCTTACTGTTGCTGAAAACATTTTTATTGGGCGTGGAAAATATTCTTTTGTAAACAGTCGGGCACAAGAAAAAAAGGCTGATGAAATCTTATCCAGATTGAATATTCCTGCAAGAGGTAAACAGCAGCTTGGAACTTGTTCTCTGGCAGTTCAGCAGATGGTTGCAATTGCTCGTGCAGTTGATATGGATTGTAAAGTTTTAATCCTTGATGAACCAACCTCATCATTGGATGAACGAGAAGTTGAACTTTTATTTACACTTATGAGAGATTTAAAATCTCGTGGTGTTGGTATTATTTTTATTACACACTTCCTTGATCAGGTTTATGAAGTTTGTGATAGAATCACTGTTTTAAGAAACGGTGAACTGGTTGGTGAATATGAAATTAAAGACATGCCTCAGGTTGATTTGATTGCAGCCATGTTAGGTAAAGCTCTTGATGATATAACTCATTTAAAAGAACTTAAAAAAGATTATGAAGGTGAAACTTCTGTGGTATATGATGCAGAAAATCTTTCAAGTTCTGAAGGGGTAAAACCATTTAATTTCCAGATAAAAAAAGGTGAAGTAAATGGATTTACAGGTTTACTTGGTTCTGGTAGAAGTGAAAGTGTTCGTGCTATTTTTGCTGCAGACCGGGTAACAGGTGGTAAAGTAAAAATAAATGGTAACGAAGTAAAAATTAAATCTCCTATTGCTGCAATGAAAAATGGAATTGGTTATTTACCAGAAGATCGTAAAGGAGATGGAATTATTGCTGATTTATCTGTTAGAGATAATCTTATTCTTGCTCAGCAGGTATTAAAAGGTTTCTTTAGTCCTTATAGAAAAGCTGTTGCTGAAAAAATTGCAGATGAATATATAAAATTGCTGCAGATTAAAACTGCATCTCAGGAAACTCCTATTAAATCTTTATCTGGTGGAAATCAGCAGAAAGTTATTCTTGCACGCTGGCTTTTGACAAATCCTAAATATTTGATTCTTGATGAACCAACTCGTGGTATTGATGTTGGTACAAAAACTGAAATTCAGAAACAGGTTTTGAAACTTTCCGAAGAGGGAGTTGCTGTAACATTCATTTCTTCCGAAATTCAGGAAATGCTTAATGTTTGTTCAAAACTTATTGTAATGAAAGATAGAAACATTGTTGGTGAATTAACTGGCGATGAATTATCACAGGACAATATTATGAAAACAATTGCAGGAGGTAATTCTTAAAATGGCAGACAAATCTTTAGCTAAATCAAAAAATCCATTTGCTGAAGCTCTTAAGAATTTTGCTTCATCACAATTAATTATTCCTGTTGTTGCAATCTTGATTCTTGTAATATTTAATCTTATAAGAGATCCAAGTTTCTTTAGTATTGCAATAACAAAAAATAACATAGGAAATACAGTATTAACGGGAAACCTTATTAGTATTTTAAATGGTGCTTCTGAACTTGTTATACTTGCTATTGGTATGACTTTTGTTACTTCTGCAACAAAAGGTCAGGATATTTCCATTGGTGCATCTGCTGCAATTGCAGGAAGTATGTTTGTAAAAATACTTAGAGGAAACAATATTACAGTTCCTTTAATTTTACTTGCTGTATTTGTTGCTATTTTGGTTGCTATTGCATTCTGTTTATTCAATGGTCTTCTTATTGCTAAATTCAATATTCAGCCAATGATTGCTTCATTGATTTTGTTTACAGCAGGAAGACCAATTGCTTATTGGATTAATGGTGGTGCAACTCCAAATATTGAATCTCCTTTGTTAGGTGCTCTTGGTGGATTTATTCCTGGAATTCCTATTCCAACTCCAATTATTATTGTAATTGTATTTATTGCTCTCACAATGTTACTTCTTAAATTTACAAACTTAAGATTATACATTCAGGCAGTAGGAATTAACGAAAAGGCTTCAAAACAAAATGGTATTAATCCTGTGTTTATGAAATTGCTTGTTTTTGTAATCCTTGGAGTTTGTGTTGCTTTGGCAGGTTCAATGAATGTATGTAGAATTGGTCTTATTAATCATGAAAAGATTTTGCTTGATATTGAAATGGATGCAATTCTTGCTGTTGCAATTGGTGGTAACTCTTTAGGTGGTGGTAAGTTTAAACTTGCTGGATCAATAATTGGTGCTTATATTATTCAGGCACTCACAACAACTTTATATGCAATGAAAGTTTCTTCTACAGATATTAAAGCTTATAAAGCAATTGTAATTATAATTATTGTTGTTGTTGGATCTCCTGTTGTAAAAGGATGGTTCAAAAAAATTGGTAAAATGGTTTCATCAAAACTCTCAAAAGTGGAGGCAAAGTAATATGTCATCTAAAGAAAATAAAGAAGCTTTAACAGCAAAAAAAGTAAAACTTCCTATTTCAAATACAGCTTTGCTTTTAACAATCACAGTCTGTACTTTTATTGTAATGTATCTGGTTGCAATGGTTGTGTGGGGTGGTGGATTTCTTAATCCTCAGCAGTTTTTGAATATTTTTAATAACAATGCATATTTAATCATTATTTCCTGTGGACTTACTATTGTAATGCTCACTGGTGGTATTGATATTTCGGTTGGTGGTACAATTGCATTAATAACTATGACTTGTGTTGTCTATCTTCAAAATCATAGTGGAAATGTTTTTGTTTCATTATTGATTGCTCTGGGTATTGGGCTTGCAGTTGGCATTGTTCAAGGTGTGTTTGTTTCTTATTTAAAGATTCAGCCATTTATTGTAACTTTAGCTGGAATGTTCTTTACAAAAGGTATGACTACAATTGTAAGCGTAAATCCTATTACTGTAAAAGATAATCCTGCTTTCCTTGCTGTAAAAGAATTTTATATTAATCTTCCATTTGGCATTACAAAAGCTAATGGAACTTTTATTCCTGCATATTTTGAAATTGGTGCATTAGTTGCTCTTGCAATAGTTCTTATTCTTTGGGCAGTATTAAAATGGACTAGATTCGGTAGAAATCTTTATGCAGTTGGTGGAAACAGTGAAAGCGCAATGATGCTGGGAATTAATGTAAATAGAACTAAATTCTTTGCATATGTATTGTGTGGCTTATTGGCTGGAATTGCAGGTTTTGTTTATCTTTTACATACAGGTGCTGGAAATGCTTCAAATGCAAACGGTGCTGAAATGGAAGCAATTGCTTCATCAATTATTGGTGGAACATTACTTTCTGGTGGTGTAGGAAATATTATTGGTACATTGTTTGGTGTTATGTCACTTAAGACAATTACTACAATTGTAATTACTGCCGGTTTAACAAAACCTTGGTGGCAGAAAATTACAACTGGTTTAATGCTTTGTTTCTTTATCCTTTTACAGAGCTTAATTCTTTCTGTAAGAAAAAAGAAAATGGGTAATAAATCGGCATAAAAATTAATCAGTTATATTTGATTTATATTCACGGGGCGAAAGTCCCGTGTTTTTTTTGAAAATATAACTGAAGTAATGAGGATCACTGAATCCACATTCGTAGGCAATATCATAACCTTTCATTTCTGTAGTTAAAAGTAATTTTTTTGCATTTTCAATTCTAACATCAGTTAAATATTCGATAAAAGTTGTTTTACATTCCTGCGAAAAAATTGTACTGAAATGATTTGGGCTTAAACAAACTTCTTCAGCTACTGTGGTTAATGTAATGTTCTGATCTGTAAAATGTTCATCAATATATTTTTTTGCCTTAAGAATAACATCACCATATTTACCACTGATTTTTGAATCTCTGTATTCAATTGCAAAATCCAGTAATTCAACCAGTTTTTGATTGAAATTATTTTCATCTTGAACTGCATAATCAACAAAAGATTTTTGTAAAAATTCTGGTTTTATGTCTTTAAGACTTCCTCCAAGACTTTCAACAAGTTTTGAAATATCAAAAATAATATCAACCATTAAATATGAGGATATAACCTGAAACTGATCTTTATTATTGTGAATTAAAGTCATTGTTTCTTCAATTATTGAAGAAATGTCTTGTTTGCTGGCGTATTTTAAACGGTTTACAAGAGGATCACTATCTTTTAGCTCAAGAATACCGTTACTGTTTTGACTTAAATCTTCTGCACTTAAGATTCTGTTTTCATTTTTATAATTACTTGCATCAAGAATTTTTTTAGCATCTTCATATGAAGCAGGAAGTTCAGAAAGATGATCTACAGTTTTTCCGATTGCAGTAGTTATTTTACAATCAGGATTTTGAGTTCCAATATATTCAATTGATTTTGCAATCTGGTAAACATTATCTTCCAGTTCTTCTTCCAAACCATTTTTTACAATACAAATCAGTCTGTTTGAGTGATGGAAATATGAAATTGTCTGTTCCCAGGTTGATGAATAGGAATTTAACAAAGAGATTGCTTCCTGTTGATTTACAGTATTATCAGACTTACTGATAATCTCACTTACAAGCACTTTGTAATATCTGGAAATTAAATCAATCTTTAATTCCTGACTTTTATTTACAATATCTGAAAGATTTTCTGAACCATGAAGCAGATTATTTAAAAAATCTTTTTTAATAATCTGTTCTGTTGATTTTAATTCTTCTTTCATTTTTGAAATGTCAGAAAGCTGTTTTTTTTCTATATCAATATGTGCGGAAACTTTTAATAAACTTTGGAGAACTTCTTCAAAAGTAAATGGTTTCAACAAATAATCTTCAACACCTATAGAAATAGCTTTTTTTGCATATTCAAATTCATCATGACCAGATAAAATAATTATTTTAATCCATGGAATAAGTTTTTTGATTTCAGCAGAAAGTTGCAGTCCATCCATAAAAGGCATTTTAATATCTGTTATAACAATGTCCGGTTTGATTTCGTGAATCATTGATAATGCTATTTCACCGTCCGTTGCTTCTCCTGCAAAAATAAAACCATTTTTTTCCCATTCCAGTTTGGTTCTAATACCTTCAAGAACAATTGGTTCATCATCAACTAAAAAAACTTTATACATCATTTTCTCCAGACATGAAAGGAATTACAAATGAAATTGTACTGCCTTGTTTATACACTGATTGAATTTTTAAGCCTTCAGTTTTATCACCATAATACAAACAAAGCTTTTTGTGAACATTGTACAAACCATAAACCGAATTTAATTTTTCAGTGTTTTCATAACCTGTATTTAATTCTTTATTAACTTCTTCCAGTCTTTCTTCGGTAAAACCTGCGCCATCATCACTTACAGATAAATTAATGAATTGCTTGCTCTGGTCTGTATAATCAATGTTTACAAATATATGACCACGGCCTCGTTTATTTTTAATTCCATGATAAATTGCATTTTCAACTAATGGCTGAAGTACAAGTTTAATCATTTTGCAGCTTAATAAATCAGGATTAACATTAATTTCATAATTCAAAATATCTGCATATCTGATTTTCTGAATGGTAAGATAATTTGTAATATGATCCAGTTCCTGTTTTAAGGTAATCCATTCGTGACCTTTACTTAATGAAATTCTCAAGAAATCTGAAAAAGCTTTAGTGATTTTTACAACCCGTTCAGTGTCTTCTTCTTCTGCAAGCCAGATGATGGTGTCAAAAGTGTTATATAAAAAATGTGGTGTAATTTGTGCCTGTAAAGCTTTTACTTCCGCTTTTTGAAAGTTCTTCTGTTCTTCTATATTTTTTTTTATAAGTAGGTCAATTTGTTCTGCCATACTGTTAAGAGTATTTGCTAATGGTGAAAGCTCTTCAATATCAGGGATTTCTGTTCTTGCCTGAAGATTTCCTTTAGAAATTTCGGTAGAGAGATTTTTCATATTGTCCAAAGGTTCTGTAAAGGATTTAGAAACTGTAAAGTAACCTTTAATTGAGAAAAACAATGAAAATATAATTATAGAAATCTGAAGAATTGAAAGAACAACAGTAGAGCGTCTGATTGCCATATTTGTAATATTTGCACTTTCGATTTCTGAAATAATAAATTCCTGCATTACATCAGAGAATAAGACTGTAATTGTTCGGATTTCATCAAGAAGCTGCTCATTTTCTGTAACCGAAGTTCCTTTTTCAATCTGATCCTGTAATTTATTTATATTTCTGGAAAGAGTGGTGCAGGTTCTAAATGCAACTTCAAGTTTTTCAATATGAGTTTTATTTGAAGATGTATTCTGCATTTCTGTAATTCCAGTAAAAACTGTTTTTAATTTGATATATTGTTCACCCTGACTAAAAGTTTTTTTTCCGCAGACAATTTCCCATAATTCGTTTGGAATATCCTGTTTTATTATATTATTGATTTTGTTAGCTTCATTTACATTTATAATAATTGCATCATATTGTTTTGTATGAATTTGAAGAACAAAAATTGAATAAATAGATGGAATTATCATGATTCCTATAATGAGGATAAAAGAAAGCTGTAATGTTTTTTTTAGACTTTTATTTTTTTTTCTGGAAGTCAATTAATATCCTCTTGGTGTATATTGTGAAAAATCATCATCTTCTGTAAATACCGTTTCGTTCATATAAGTTACTGGTGGTATTTCTTTTCCTTCTGCCACATCTTTTATAAGATTCATTAAAAGAGGACCTAAATTTGGATTACATTCTACAACACAATTTAGTTTTCCCTGTGTTAATGCATCTATTGATTTTTGTTCTCCGTCAATTGAAATAATAATCACATCATCTGGTGAAATATTATTTTTTTCAAAAGAATCTAGAATTCCAAGTGTCATTGAATCATTATGAGAATAAATAACATCAATAGGTTTTTCATTTATAAAAAGCCCCTGATTTTCAAGAAGAATTCGATCCATAATTTCTTTACCACGGGAACGTAAAAAATCTCCATCTTCTGAGTGAATAATTTCAAATTTAGGATAATCTTTTATTACATCTCTAAATCCTTCTGCACGCTTTCTGACAACAGAGGAATTGGCAGTTCCAGAAAATTCAAGAATATTTATTTTGTTTTCTTTATCTGCACATTTTTTTACCAGATATTCAGCTGCAAGTTTTCCTTCTGTATTGCCATCTTCACCTAAAAAGCCTGCGTATAAATCTGAATTTGTATTAATCTGTCGATCAACAAGAATTACAGGAATTCCCGCTTCTTTTGCTTCCTGGAGAACATTATCCCAGCCATCTTCAACAATTGGAACAAAGGCTATTACATCAACCTGGTAAACAATAAAAGAACGTATAGCTTTTAATTGATTTTCCTGCTTTTGTTGAGCATCATCGAATAAAATCTGAATATCGTTGGCTTCTGCTGCTTCGAAAATTGATTCTGTATTACGTGAACGCCATGCACTTTCAGAACCAATTTGAGAAAAACCTAAAATCAATTTTTCTTTATTAGTAGGTGTCTGGTTAGAAACGGAAGGTTGTTGTTTTTTTGTAGTATATATAAAAACCAGTGGGATTAAAGATGCTAAGATAACTGTTAATGCAATATAAATAATAACTTTTCTAACTGAAATATTCATTTGAATAAATTCTATAATTGAAAAGAAAAAAAGTCAAATAAGAAAAAAAAAGTCATTTCCCAGAATGCAACTGAATCCTCAGTAACAAAGGGAAATGACATTTAGTATAAAATTAACTAATAAATCTGTTTACTATAAAGATGCTTCGAGACGTTTGCGGATTTCAGCAATATATTCCCATGAATTAAGAACAGCTTTTGCTTTTGGTTCTGCAATACGGGCAATATCACCAGTCATATAACCGTCTTCAATTGTTCCTAAAGTTGCTTTTTCAAGTTTCTTAGCAAAATCAACTAATTCAGGAGTATTATCCATTTCGCCGCGTTTTGCTAAAGCACCTGTCCATGCAAAAATAGTTGCTACAGGGTTTGTTGAAGTTTTTTCACCTTTAAGATAACGGTAATAGTGCTTCTGAACTGTTCCGTGAGAAGCTTCATATTCAAAGTTTCCTTCTGGACTTACAAGAACAGAAGTCATCATTGCAAGAGAACCACAAGCTGATGCAATCATATCTGACATAACATCACCATCGTAGTTTTTAGTTGCCCACATGAATCCACCTTCAGAACGCATTACACGAGCAACTGCATCATCGATTAATGTGTAGAAATATTCAATTCCTGCTGCTTCAAATTTTGCTTTATATTCTTCTTCATATACTCTTGCAAAAATTGCTTTAAAGTTTCCATCATATGTTTTAGAAATTGTATCTTTAGCACCAAGCCAAACACTGATTTTTCTGTCTAAAGCATAAGTGAAACAACAGCGTGCAAAACTTTCGATAGAAGAATCAAGATTGTGAATTCCCTGAAGAATTCCAGGACCTTTCATATCCATAATTGTTTTACGGATAACAGTTCCGTCTTCGCCTGTGAAAACAAGTTCTGCTTTTCCTGCACATGGTGTTTTTATTTCAGTATTTTTGTAAATATCTCCATAAGCGTGACGGCCAAGAACAATTGGTTTTTCCCAGCAAGAAACAGTTCCGTGAATATTATTTACAAAAATTGGTTCGCGGAAAACGGTTCCATCCAATTCTGCACGAATAATTCCGTTAGGAGATGGGGTAAGCTGTTTAAGATGATATTCTTCAACACGAGCCTGGTTAGAAGTGATAGTTGCACACTTTACACCAACGTGAAGTCTTTTAATTGCTTCAGCAGCTGCGTATGTAATTTTATCATCAGAATCATCACGACTTTTAAGTCCTAAATCGAAATATTCTGTTTTTAAATCAACAAAAGGTGTAAGAAGTTCATCCTTAATCACCTGCCACAATACACGTGTCATTTCATCGCCATCGAGCTCTGCGATAGCATTTTTCATTTGAATCTTAGCCATAGTGTCTTAATTATAATGTTTTAAATTATGTAATTCAATGTATTTTTTACAATAATTATTCCAGAGTATACCAGAGAGTTTTAGTATTCTTTTTTAGATTAAATATTTTTCCTTTAATTGCTTTTTCCAAAGAATTACCATTTAATCCAACTTCTTTTAATTCATAATTTTTATGTCCGTATACTGTAAAGGTTCCGTTAATTCCAAGAGCAAGAACAGGTGCTTTTCCTCTGTTTTTTTCCGTTGTAAGATTTTTTTCTTCCCGGATAATTGTATTTTTCTTGGAAGTGGCTTTTGTTCCTATTTCCCGTAATTCTTCTGCCGTATTACCAATCCAGCTGCAGGCATAAATTAAATATTTTTCATTTTCTTTTATTGCCATAAAACTTGCAAAATCATCAGTATTTGTTACAGGCAAAATAATTCCTTCTTTAAGCCAGTTTTTAGGAAAGTCAGGAATATTGGAATTTTTATTTATAACTGAAACTGTAACATTATTATTGCAAACCATGTAAACTCCAGATTTTGTATCCCAATACAATTCATTAGTATCACTAAAGTCTACAGGATTTTTTTCAACTGATTCGGCAGAAGAAAATAAAAGTCCTTTTTCTGGAATTTTATTATTTATTGCAATTCCAAGCTGATGTTTATAAGCTATTGTTGGATTTATTCCATAAATTTCAGAATTTCCAATTGACCAGCCATGATTTTTATATAAGTAATCTTTTTCGTTTTCAAGAGAAACCGGAACATAAATTTTTGTTGAACCTGGAGTTACAAGAAAATTTCTAAAAATTCTTGAAGCTAATGGGGCAGCACAGGCTTTTGCAGGATTGTTAGACTGATCAAAAAATCCGTTAATTTTACTGTTTTGTCCACCCTCATTTTTAGGAATTTCGGAACAGAAAGTAAAAATACAATCCCAATCCTGGAATGATGCAAAAGAAGCAATCATTGGATACATTTGAGACAAATATTGATTTGGATATGGATGATCATATTCAGAAACTGAAAATGGTTTTCCATAAACTCTGTATTTTGCAAGATTAAAAAGAGTATTATCCGAAACTGATTTTGTTAAATCCTTGTTTTTTACATAAAAATTTGAATTATCCCAATCTGTTTCCGGAAATACTGGGTGATTCCAATATGCATGAGAATCAATAATATCAAAAGTATTCTGGAGATAAGAAGTACTGCAGCCCATAGCAGTTCCCATTGTTAATGCTTTAATGCCCAAATCCTTTTTAAGATAATTATTCATGTCTGTCCAGTAATCATTTTCTTTTTCCCAGATGAAACTTAAAACAAGATTCTGATAATCAGAAGGAAGATTTTTATATTCATTAAATTTAGGGAATTTAACTGTTGTATTTGTTTTTGATGATTTTTTTCCTTTGCTTACGTATTCAATGCTTCCACCATTTACCAGACTAACATCTTTTACATAAATTGTTTTTCCCTGTAAAAATCCCATTTGAGTAAAAATCAATCTAAGGTTTTCGTCAGTAAGAATATTTGACATTTTGAATTCATAATCTTTCCATTTTGTAGATAATTCAAGATTTTCAGAAAAACCGCCACCATGCCATGGATCATGTGCCTGATTAATTGAAATGTTTATTGTACAATTTGCTGAAGCTTTTGCAGAAAATTTTAAAGTATAGATTTCTTCAGAATTCATATTTAATTTGCCGGTACTATATTGTACGTGCCATGCTTCAGATCCATTATTATTGATTGTAATAGTATGAATATTATTTTCAAAAGAAGCAGAAGCTTTTGCTCCATTGTGTTGTTCAAGATTCCATTTTGAGTTTTCAGTTACTAATATTGTATTTGAATTTGAAGTTTTATTATATTTTGAAGAAAGTTTTGAATAATTTAAATTTTTAGATTTTAACCAGTCATTCCATTGGTCTTCAATTTCCTGAAAAAGATTTCCTTCATAAGGATCAATCCAGCCAGTAAGATAGGCCATTAAAAATCCATTTTCATTATTAACTTCTACAATTGCTACTGCAGGATCTTCTGCATATGTAAGACCTGTGTATGGATTTACATGCTTTAATAAATCAAAAGCATATTGTTTCTGATGATTACGTCCATTTTCGTTCCAGAAACCGTAACAGTGCTGAGATTTCCATGGAATTTTATTAAATTCTTTTGGATATCCATCTGCAGAAGACATTGAACGGCCAGTTAAAAGATTTATGTTTGAATAAATACCGTTTTCTTTTAATAGATAAAAGAAGAAATCAAAATCATCAAGACGTTTTTTATCTATTACCCATTTTCCGCTTGGTTCTTTTTTTAAGAAACAATTTGACCAGCTGGTGTCTGTATGATGAAAACGAATACAATTGTAGCCCTGATTGGCAAGACTCTGGGCATAGAAAAATGCTTCTTCATGGGATTTTGGAAATTCAGTAAGATTTGTTCCAAAAATTCTAATGCGTTTTCCATTGGCTTCAAGATGGCCGTCTTTGGATACTGAAATTCTATCTTTTTCTGTAATTGGTGAGTTAAGCTTTGCTGCTGAAATTTCAGAATCTGGTTCCAGACCGTAGTAATCGAAGGGAAATGCATCATTTGCTGGAATTGTATTCTGTGAAAAAATAGAAACTGATAATAAATTTAAAAATAAAAAAAGGCAAAGTTTTTTCATATAGAACCTCGCCTTTAATTATAAATCAACAAATTGAAATTTTGAAATATTATTTTATATATGAATAGGAGTTAGGAGCTTTTCTGCTGTATCTTATACCTAAATCAATGTGATATTGGTAAGATGCATCGTATGGTTGTACTTTTGCATTTGAACCTAAATTTGGATTATCATATGAGAAAAAATAAGAATTTACCAAAGACCATCCAGAAGAAATAGGGAATACAATAGAATCTAAAGTTCCAAGTCCTACATAATTCAAATGAAATTCATCTGTAAGCTGATACATGTAGTGAAGTCCAATAGAAGCTTCAATATTTACATATTTAAGTTTTTCGTAATTATATTTCGCACCAAAATACATATCCAAAGCATAATTGAACATATTGTTCTGTTTTTGACTCATTCCGTTAAATCTGATTTCAAAAGGGTAGTAAGCAGATAATTGGAGTTCCAGGTCAAGGAAAGATAAAAAATCAACTGTAGACATATTAAAATAAGCACCAGCTAAAAATGCTTCTCTTACAAAATTACTGCGGTTTTCCAAAACTTCAATTCTTGTAATCTGATTGAATGTTGTTCCTTCTGTAAAAATAAAAACTGGAGCTTTTAAAT
Organism: Treponema sp.; assembly: GCA_024402635.1. Lineage (GTDB taxonomy): Bacteria > Spirochaetota > Spirochaetia > Treponematales > Treponemataceae > Treponema_D. Next base: position 63,473 of record JAKSTJ010000001.1, read on the forward strand.
TAAGGCCTCGAGTTTCTTCGGAAGTATCTTCAGCAAATGCAAAAACAGAAGATAATAAAATTAAAAATAAAATAAAATATTTTTTCATAAAAACTCCACTAACGACTGATGTGATACAAAGTTAATTCTGATGCATCAGTATCATCATCCTTCCATTTGTGAAGTTTAAGGATTGCTCCAGATAAACTCCATTCTCTTAATTTTGTTGTAGGAGTTGCAGTCGATTCGTCATCTGAAGTTACAATATTAAAAATTAAAACATTATCAATAACTGTATAAGATCCAGAATATTCATAAGATTCAGAATTATATGCTACCTGCGCAGTAAATGTTCCGTCTGTATTAAAAATAATTCTATTATTGTTGTTGTCTTGCCATGTTCCATATAATGGTGAAGGTATGTAGCAAGAAGTAAATAATAAAAATAATGATGCAATAAGTGTGCCTAAAATAAATTTCTTTTTCATATAAATAATCTCCATAAAATACTGATTTATCTTCCTTCTTCGCCGACTTTCCAGTCTACAAGTTTTTCAGGAATCAAGGTTTTTCCGTTAAGGTCGTAAGTTTCTACTAAGTAACCACCGCCTCCTGCAGAACCTTTTTTAATTTCAAGTTTTCCGTAATTTGCCTTTGCCGGGTACATACCAGTTACAGTTACAATTCCAAACATTTTTCCATCAGCACTCATTTCTGCCGAAGTATTTGTATCTCCGTTTACTACAAAATATTTTCCGAAAGCTTCGTTGTTATTTATGTAATAATCAGCGTAATCTGTATAATGCATTATAATTTCTGCACCTAATCCTTTTATGTGAGCATCATAAGCTAAAGAGCCTGATAAATCTCCATAGATTGTTTCTTTACCCAGTTTGTCCATATCATTTGATTTATGCATTAATGTTAATTTTGTCTGGGAATGCATTACAGTTTTATTATATTCCCGGAACCATGCTTCTGGTGTAATAGCCCCGTAACCTGCGCAATTAAGGGCTGTATCTTCTTCTGGATTATTTCCGTTTTTACCTTTTTCAAAAGCATTTACTGAAACAACTTTATAATAGTAATAGGTTCCAGGTCTTGCAGTTTCATTTACATCAATGAAAGTGAAAAGTCCATTGGATTCTGCTGTTGTAATAATATTTCCCTGTGTAATATCTCTGAATGATGAAGAAGGACTTGTACTTCTATAAACTTTGTATCCATAAGGAATTTCGGAAATTGGTGCAGACCAGGTAATTTTTACAGGATAAACTCCATTTTTATTTACCTTGTCTTCATAATTAGAAAGTCCTCCTAAATCCGAAGTTTTTGTAGCAATTACATTTGTTGGTGCAAGAGGATTTGGAGCTACAGTTTCCGATTTTTTACTTTCAATTCCATTGGAACTGTTAATTGTTGAAATTTTATAGAATGATTTTCTTGAAACTTCTGCTTCGTAATATCCGTCGCTTGCTAAATCTGGAGAAATTCCTCCAATTTCATTTTCAAAAGTTCCATCTATTTCGTTGTCATAATAAACTTTATAAATGTACTGATTGTTATAAGGAGCTTCACTACCAACTGCAGGTTTCCATCTCAAAATAATATCGCCGGCACTAGCTGAATCTGTTACATCAATTACTGTTGGTGCACTTAAAAGGAATCCTGAAGATTCTTCTGTTGGTATACTGAGTTCACTTTTAATTTTTTCTCCATTATTTTTTTCTATAACTGTTTGAACATAATAAGTATAGTAAATTCCTGGTGTTACAGTTGAACTCTCCGATTTTGAAAGTGTAGTTTCATCTTGATTTATAAATACAGTTGTGTATGAAGAATCAATTGAACTGGTTTTGAATACATTATATGTAATCTTTCCTTCAGAAACTTCAACTGGTTCCCAGCAAATTTTAAGTTCATTTGCAGAAGTTCCTGAACCATTTTCAACCCATACACGTTTTGGAGGTTCTGGAGCACCTTCTTTTTTTGTAAATCCTGATTCTGTTTTAGAAAAAGCTGATAAAGCTCCTGTATTCATTTCTGCACATACTTTGTAATAGAATTCTTTTCCTTGAGCAGTTTCTGGAATAGTTTCTTCAAAAGAAGTTTTATTTGCGAAAATCTTTCCCTTGTAGCTTAAGCCGTTTTCTGTCTCGCCTTTATAAATTCTGTAATATTTTGCATTTGGAATGCTATCCCAAGAAACAGAGATTTTATCTAAATATTTACCTTTATCTACTTTAATATTCTGAGGTGGTGGTAAAAGCCAGCCTTTACCTTCTGTATCAGGATTTGAAATATCTGTAAATTCACTGGATTCAAGACCTTTACCAATATTTTCTGCTGAAATACGATAATAGTAGCGATAAGAATATTCTTTAGGTGTTGAAACTTCCTGTTCTTCTGTTGAAGAATCAATTATTTCATCATCTGTGTCTTTTAAGATTATATCTTCATAAGAGTTTCTATAATTGTATTGAACTAAAAGTTTAAAATCACTTTCTTCTGGAAGTGCATAATTTCCTTCTGAATCAGGTTTTGAAACAGCCCGTTCAATTCTATAAGAAGATGCATTTTTTACTTCCGACCAGCGTAATTTAATAGAATTACTGTATTCTCCTTTTGTAACTAAAAGTTGTTCTGGAGTTTCAAGAGATGTTGCAGCTTTTTCTTTGTACAGTAATTCTGGAAGACTGGTCTGAGTTGTATCTGAATCAAACGGAATTTTATTTTCCCACCAGATATAACAAGAAGAAAGAGAAATTAAGAATAAAAAATTAAAAATTAAAAATAATACTGTTTGCTTCAATTTCATTTTATTACCTCCTTAGTTCCACCAGCCATAGTCTTTAGATGTAAATAAGTACCCTTTATCTCCATGAATCTGCATAGGGAACCATCGTTTTCTTGTTCCGTTATCAGATGTATCTACCATAGTTGTTGTAGTACCATTTCTTGTAAGTTTTAGGGTAATAGAATTATTGTTAGAACATTTAAAGTTAATTGTACCTTCGTATTTTATATCAATAGCTTTATCTCCAGGACTAACTGTTATGTCATGAGTATTTAAGAATTCAAATAAGTAAGGATCTGCTAAACCTCGAATATTAACTTCTTTTGTATCACAAGAAACTGCTACTGGAGAAACAACATATCTTTCTGAAGGAGTATACAATCTAGGAGCAAAACTAGAGAAACTGTAATTTGCCCTAAATTTAGTAGAAACATGATACCATTTTTTTGAGAATGTTGCAGAGCCAGATTCGCCTGTCGTTGTACCTGCCTCTCCCCATCCAAATTGTTGTGTTGCATTATCTAATGATTCGTTTCCACCATCATTTCTAAAGAAACCATAAGCAAATACATACATTGCAGTCTTTGTTAATTCTTCATTTGTAATATCGCGGTATCCGAATGTTTCAAAATCATCTCCAATAGTTATGGAAGCATCCTGATTTTCTTTTTTCATTGAAAGCTTATAATAATGTTTAGCATCACGGATAACTTTTAATGGACCTGAAGTTGTTCCATTTTTTGTAGAACGAATGTTTGTTGGCCAAAGTCTTACAATTGTTCCATCAATTTCAACAGTTGTATCATTGAGAGTTTCTTTAGTGAAATTGCTTAAGTCTTTATTTGCAGAAGCAACCTTTAGCCATTCATTTCCCAAATCTGAATTATATATATAAATTTCATATGATTCTGGTCCGATTTTTCGGTTTTCATAATCCCAAGGTTCAATTTCAACTTTTTCTGAATACTGATAATCATTTTCAGTTGCTTTACCATCGTGAATTGTACCACCAAAATTTGCTGAGAATGGAATATTCATTAAATAACCTTTATTTAAAGTTTCAATATCATTTTCATCTTTGTAAAGATTATCTTCATTTGTTTCCATTGAAGAGGAAAGTTTGTCTAAATAAGCTTTTAAGAAAGTTCCATATGTACTTCCTGTAGAATTTCCATATTTAACGGCATATTCATAAGCAAGATATTCTTCCTGAGAAAAACGGGATTTAGCCTGAATGGCATCAAAATCCTGTCCTTTTGGATCATATGTACAGTTTACAATGTTTCCGTTTCGTTCAAAATCTGCATCAACTCGTTTCCAGTTATTTGTAGAACCTGCCAGTCTTCTGTAAAGAGTTGGAGTTTTTTCATTAAAATATGGAGTTACCCAGGTGATTTTTTGAGTTACAGCGTTTTGTGCTTTTTCTGCGTGAACAAATAATCCGTATCCTGTTGTTGCAGTTTTTTTATCAGAAAGTGGATTTGTATAAATAATTTCAGCTTCACCACCAGTTACTTTCATAAAGTTTGTTCCTGTTCCAAAAGTAAAATCAGATATTCCGCCTTTTACAGGAAGAACAACATATCCATATGGAAGTCCCCAGCTGATTTGGGCCTGTGAAATTTCGTAGGAACTCTTATCATTTGAAACTGCACAATCATAATCAACCAGTGTATAAATATTATCTTTTAATGTAATTTTTGCACGATTATTTGTGATTGTATCATTTTCCTGATTTGTAATTTTACCGGAAGCTGAAGTTGTATCTTCGGCAGCATCATAATAATATTTATCAGCTTTATCAAAAGCCCAGTTTGTAAATGTGTCGTTGTATTTATATTTTGCTCTATAGATTATATATCCTGTAGCACCTTCGATTTTATTCCATGTAATCTGAAGTTTATTGTCAGTGATGTTTGATGTTTCTGCCTTTGTATTGATTAATGCAGGGCCTAAAGTTTTTACAATAATTGAACTTTCTGTAGTATTATTTGTAACTGTATTTTTTGATTTAACTTTGAATGTAACTGGCAAGCCGGATTTTGTAAAATCATTATATCCTACAGGATTTTCAATAACACAAGTAACAATATTACTTTCTTCAGAAATATTTATATTATCAGAAATAACTGATTTTCCATCAGGGTAGGTTGCTGTAATTGAATATTCAGTATCATTTTTTTGAACAACAGGCCAGCTTACTTTAATAGAATTATATTCTGGAGTTTCTGAAGTTAAATTTGCAGTTCCTAAAGTCTGACTGATTTCTTTATATACTTCACTTGCAGGAATATTTGATTTTGTAATATTTAAACTGTACAAACGACAATCACCAGAAACAGCAGAATGATTAAAACTTACAATTTTATTACTGATTGTATAGTCACTTTCTGACAGAACTTTTTCCTGTTCTTCCTGAGCTTCTCCATTTTCGTAAGGAGTCCATCTGATTGTATAGATTCCGCCTTCAACTGCTTCCCATGATAATTTAAATTTATCAGAATATCCGTCTTCTACAGTAAAACCTTTGATTTCCGGAATTAATGTTGCATCATTTGTAACAGAAACTTTATTAGAAGCAGTTACATTATGAATAAAATCTGAAGGTTCCGAAGTAACTGATTCTTCTGTTTTATTCAGGATGTAAAGTTTATATGTGTAGAAACCGTGAATATCTTCATTATCAAGATAAGAGAAAGTTGATTTAAAATTGCAGATTTCTTCTATATTATTAGTCTGAAGAATTACAACTCCAGGTTTTGCAGTTCCTGAAAATGGAACTTGTGTTCTTACAATAACATATGAATATTCTGTTCCAAAGGTTTCCAGTTCAAAATGATAATTTACATCAATGCTTGTTATGGCAGATTTGTCTTCTTCATCAAGATTTATGTTTCCAGAAATTTTGAATACAGGTTCTGAAAGTCTCCATCCTGTAACTATTCCAACTGGAGTTTTTGCCAGATCAAAATTCTGTGAGTTAACATCATCCGTAAGAACTTTTACTCTATAAGAATATAACTGACCTTTTGCAATTGAAGAATCTGTATAAGTAATTTTGCTTCCAGAAATATATGCTGGATAATCAGAAATAGATATTCCTTCTGCAGATCCTTCAACTTTAATTCTGGAATCTGAAGAAGAGTTTGTATTACAGTTGATTTTTACTCCCTGATTTTTTACAGTACCAATATAAGGAACAATTGTTTCGTAAGAGGAATCTTCTTCGTTTTCCAGTTTTCTTTCTATTGTAAAATAAACTGGTTTAATAAAGTATTCTTTTGTTGATTTATTTAAGTATTCAACAGGTTCTGGTAATTCCCATGACAGAATAACCGAAGAATTATTTGAACCTTTTGTTATTGAAAGATTTACTGGAGCATCTGGAATTGTTTTGTGAGCTGAAAGAATTGATTCTCTTGTTGATGTAACAGAATCCTGCTGATCTAAAGTTCTTGCTGTAACTTCAAATTTATAATTTGTTCTTGGTAAAAGTCCCGAAATAACTGCTTCCCGAAGATTTCCTTTTACAACAATTTCTTTATCAGCAATTTTTACATCCTGATCATTTATACAGATATATGGAGTAACAATAAATTCAATATTGTCTTCATAATTATCTGCTTTACAGTTTCCCATCCACCAGTCTACAGAAACACTTTTTCCATCAGATTCTGGAATTAAAGAAATAATAGGTCTGTCTAAAGTAGTACCTGTAACAATTTTGCTTCCTTTAGATTCTTCTCCCTTATTGTTAACGGATTTAATAATGAAAGAATTTGTAATACCTACATCAAGATTTTGAATTGTAAAAGTTGTAATACCACCTTTTGTTTCTCCAATCTGATTGAATGAACTGAATGGGGTATCTGCAGAGAAAATTTTATAACTTGCTGCATTTTTTACATTTGACCATGAAAGTTCAATTGTATTAGCTTTTCCCTGAGATGCTGTAACATCAGATGGAGGTGTAATTGTTTTAGAAAAATCAATTGTACTGCCTCCTCCAATAGAAGTTCCTTGTTGAGGAATTAAATCATAGGAACATGAAAAAGTTGTTAAACTAACTGCTGTGAAAATAATTGAACTGATAATAAAAGAAAATTTCTTCATAAAATATTCCTTGTCACAAGTGTTAACATTAAATAATACTTTAATTTTATTAACTCAAAGTTAACTTTTATAAAAATTAAAATATTAAACTTATTAAAAAAGTCGCAAAAACCGGACCCTATTTACTCTATAAAAAGTTATAAATACTTATTACATAGTTATGACAAAATAGGGAGGTAATACTATGAGTAGACACACATTTAATTTTTTAGGCGGAGACGAACTTACAACTATGGGAGCATGCTGGTTTGTTTCTTACTGTTATTTTGATTTAATAGACAACAATCATATGAATTGGAGTATGGTAAAAACTTGTGCAAACCGGAGAAGTGTTTATGATCGGACAAGTGAATATTTCAAGGGGTGGCTCTTAGAAATCCTTGATATGTCTGATGCTAATTTAGATAAGAATACTTTAAAGTTAAAAGCTGCTGATGTGAAAAGAATGGCTTCTGAATTATTAAAGAAATTTTAATCAGATTAATACAGTTTTATTGTTTCAATCCTTAGTTTATGATATATTCTTCTAGAGAATTATTTAATTATTAATCATCGCACGCTCTGGTCGGCGTGCTTATAAAAAGGTAAAGCTAAAAAATTGCCCGTGCAATTTTTTTAACGCTTTGCTATTAAACAAGGTGCGCTCTGGCCGGCGCATCTACACAGGAGCAATAAAGTGAAACTTTGGGAAAAGGGTGCTTACCTTGTAAATGGTAAATTATCTGAAACAGGTTCTAATCCTGCTGATGGTGCCAAAAAAACTATGGCATATTCTATTTTGCAGAAACACAACACATCAGGTGATGCTGCAAAACTTAAAATCAAATTCGACAAAATTACATCACACGATATTACTTATGTCGGAATTATTCAGACTGCCCGTGCATCTGGATTGGAAAAATTCCCTCTTCCTTATGTTTTAACAAACTGTCACAACTCACTTTGTGCTGTTGGTGGAACAATCAACGAAGATGACCATATGTTTGGTCTTACTTGTGCTCAGAAATACGGTGGAATTTATGTTCCTCCTCATCAGGCTGTAATCCATCAGTTTGCCCGCGAAATGCTTGCTGAATGTGGTGCAATGATTCTTGGTTCAGACAGCCACACTCGCTACGGTGCTCTTGGTACTATGGCTATTGGTGAAGGCGGTGGAGAACTTGCTAAACAGCTTTTGAACAAAACTTACGATGTTGCTTACCCAGGCGTTGTTGCAATTTATTTGACAGGCAGCCCAGTACCAGGTGTTGGACCTCAGGACGTTGCTTTGGCAATTATTAAGGCTGTTTTTGATAACGGTTATGTTAAGAACAATGTAATGGAATTTGTTGGTCCTGGTGTTGCAAACCTTTCTGCTGATTTCCGTATTGGTGTTGATGTAATGACAACTGAAACTACATGTTTGTCTTCTATTTGGCGCACTGATGCAAAAGTTGAAGAATGGTACGCTATTCACGGCCGTCCAGATGCTTATAAAGAACTTAATCCAGAAGATGGTGCTTATTATGATGGTGCAATCGAAATTGATTTGTCAGAAATCAGACCTATGATTGCTATGCCATTCCATCCTTCTTGTGCTTATACAATTGATGAAGTTAATGCTAACTTGCTTGACGTTCTTGCTGAAACAGAAAAACGTGCAAAGGTTTCTTTTGGTGATAAAGTAAACTTCTCTTTGAAAAACAAAGTAATCGACGGAAAACTTTATGTTGACCAGGGTGTAATTGCTGGTTGTGCTGGTGGTGGATTTGAAAACATCTGTGCCGCTGCTGACATTCTTAAAGGAAAAGATACTGGTAACGGTAAGTTCCTTTTGAACGTTTACCCAGCTTCTATGCCAGTTTACCAGGAATTGATGAAGAACGGTGCTTTCTCAAGTTTGGTTAGTGCTGGTGCTATTATTAAAACTGCATTCTGTGGTCCATGTTTCGGGGCAGGGGATACTCCAGCAAACGGCGCATTCTCTATCCGTCACTCAACTCGTAACTTCCCTAACCGTGAAGGTTCTAAGATTCAGAACGGACAGTTGTCTAGCGTTGCTCTTATGGATGCTCGCTCAATTGCCGCAACTGCTGCAAACAAAGGTTTCCTTACTGCTGCTACAGAATACGATACAGAATTCTCTGGAAAGAAATACTTCTTCGACAAAGCAATTTACGACAAACGCGTTTACGATTCAAAAGGCGTTGCTCATCCAGAAGTTGAAATTCAGTTTGGTCCAAATATTAAAGACTGGCCAGAACAGAAAGCTCTTGGTGATGACCTCTTAGTAAAAGTAGTTTCAGAAATCCACGATCCTGTAACAACAACTGATGAACTTATTCCTTCTGGAGAAACTTCATCATTCCGTTCAAATCCACTTGGACTTGCAGAATTTACTTTAAGCCGCAAGGATCCAGCTTATGTTGGCCGTGCAAAGGCTGTTCGTGATATGGATGCTTCTATTGCTGCAGAAATCAAAACTGTAGTAGATGCACTTGCTAAAAAAGATGCAGAACTTGGAAAGAAGGCCGCTGCCGCTCAGACAGGTTCTACAATCTTTGCAGTAAAACCAGGTGACGGATCTGCTCGCGAACAGGCAGCTTCTTGTCAGCGTGTACTTGGAGCTTCTGCAAACATTGCTAACGAATATGCAACAAAACGCTATAGATCAAATCTTATCAACTGGGGTATGTTGCCATTCCTTTACAAAGACGGAGACAAAAATCTTCCATTTGCAAATGATGACTATGTATTCATCCCAGGCGTAAAGAAAATGATTGCTGAAAAACTTCCTTCAATCACAGCGTATGCCGTAAAGAAAGACGGAACAGTAAACAGCTTTGAACTTTCTGTAGGCGATTTGACTGACGATGAAAGAAAAATCATCTTAGCTGGATGTTTGATTAACTTCTATCGTGATTAGTTAATCCTGCAGAATTAAAAATAGAGGCACGACTTCTTTGGAGGCGTGCCTTTTTTTTGCCTTGGCGAATGGACGGTTTTTTTATTATTTTTATATTTACAGGGTAAAACAATTTATTGAACTGGGGGTGGCGCCCAGTTTTAGTGTTTTTATTTCATTAACTTGGGTAAAATTTGCTTCCAAATGTTATTGTGGCGCTGAAATTGCCCAAGTCTAGTTTAGTAGAGAAAAAAACTGGGCAAAAATTCAAAACAGCGTGGAATTATTTGCATTTTAATGGCTGAAAATATAGAAAAACGCCCAGTTTTTGCAAAAAAAATCATCAAAACGGTACAAATTTTCATATTTTTAAATTGTTTTACCTGAAAAAGAGAGTGACCCTATTTTTATTTATTGCTTTTAGTCTTTACTTTTTTTAGTTTTGCAACTAACAACGGATTGCCATCGGCATCACCTACATAAAGTTCCATTTTGTCATAGTCTAAAAAGAATTCGCCTGGGTGCAATAGTCCTTTGTATTCTAAAATCGTTTCAAGTTTACCCCTTGCAATTTGAATCATTTCCATTTTTATTTCCTCCATTACTAGTTAGGTATGAGGGTTGAAAATGCAAAACATTCAAAATTGATTGTGGTAAATTGCAATAGGGCTTTAAAATAATTAAAGCACCTAATAACTAGGTGCTTTTTATTTTTTGGTGTTTAGTTAGTATGTAATGTAGTAACTACCAAAGTAAACCTTATTTCCATTTGAACGAACACAATAATCTGGGTCGCCACAATCACAAGTGTCATTACAACTACAAGTATTACCTTTATCAACATCGTGAATACATTTACAATTACAGTATGAAATATAACCACTTTTATCTTTATTCTTAACAACTTTATCATAGTAAGAATTATAGAACTTAATCAATTCTTCATTAATAGGTAACTGTTTATATCTTGTCAAAGTCACATCTGTTGCCTTACCGATTGTAGTTTTATGGTCGTCAGTAGTAAAGAACGCAACATTCTTTTTAAATACTTTGCCACAATCAGTACAAACATAATGTGTTTCTACTTCTGTTTTTACCAAGTCCAACTCACCAGACTCATTGTAACCATACCAAGCACTTGTTACTGCTGAAACTACTTCACCATTTTCTAAGACAGTTCCGATTTCAGCATCTTTAATGTTTGTATGTACACAAACACCGTCACCTGTCAAAGGTTTACAACCAACCAAACCAACCAACATTACAATCAAGAATGTTAAACCAAAAATCTTTTTCATAGGCAATTTCTCCTTATGTATAGTTACTCTTTATATTTACTGAATTCTTTTTTCAGTTGTTTCCATTCATCTGATTGAAATAACTTCTGTCGTTTTGCTTTCACTTGATTAATTCTTTCTTCCAGCTTTCCGCCATAAAGTTTTACTCTATCCACAGACAGCCCGCTTTGAATATGATCGTTGCACCGTCCAGACTGAAGGCTAAGATTTTCCAATATGTCTACTGGTTTTTTATTTTCATCTACACCGCTTGGATACAAATGGCCCCATTCATATTTTATGTAATCAATTTCTCCCCAAAATCTTGGTCTATTCCAACATGAAAAAAAATCTTTTACTTTAAAGTAATAGAATGGCTTGCAATCTTGGGTTTCGAAAATAAAATCAATATATTCATAAAGTAAGTTGGCATAGGCTTTTGTTCTGGTACCTTTTGTATAACCAGCTTTTCTTAAATGAGAAGCCAATCTTGTTTTTAATTTTTTTCTTTCTTCATCATTTTCTAAAACATACAGGTATTTGTTTTTGGAATTCTCTAAAGTATTGAGATGATTACTTAATGTATTATCATCATTTTCAGGCATAGTAGTGATGTTTCTCCTTTAATCGCAAGGGAACGAAGTGAACCTTGCGATTAAATAACTTTTGTAAAGTTATTTAATGCTATAGCATTAAATAACCAAAAAATCGGAGGCAAAAAAGTTGTCGCAATTTTAGGGGAGGGGGCGGTTTTTGCTTGCCGAATGGACGGTTTTTTTATTATTTTTATATTTACAGGGTAAAACAATTTATTGAACTGGGGGTGGCGCCCAGTTTTAGTGTTTTTATTTCATTAACTTGGGTAAAATTTGCTTCCAAATGTTATTGTGGCGCTGAAATTGCCCAAGTCTAGTTTAGTAGAGAAAAAAACTGGGCAAAAATTCAAAACAGCGTGGAATTATTTGCATTTTAATGGCTGAAAATATAGAAAAACGCCCAGTTTTTGCAAAAAAAATCATCAAAACGGTACAAATTTTCATATTTTTAAATTGTTTTACCTGAAAAAGAGGTAAAAATGATAAACGAAATACTCTCCCCAGAAGTTTTAACTCCAGAAATTGAACATCGGATTCTGGAACTGGAAGAATCAATACTAAAATTACAGAAATCCTTGAAAAAGGCACCAGAAGGAAGTTTGTGGGTTCACAAAAAGGGAACATATACTCAATATAGTATCTATTTAAATGAAAACAACGAAAGCAAACTGAAATATCTATCTGTAAAAGAAAAGAAATTAATTCAAGAATTGCAGCAAAAGTCTTATAACGAAAAGATTCTCTTTGCGCTTAAAAATCAGGTTCTTTGGTTAAGAAAAACTTTATCTTTACTAAAAGAAGAATCCCCAGAAGTAGTTTTGAATAATTTTTCCGAAGAAAAGCAAAAACTCACAATCCCAGTAACTCTTTCAGATGAAGAATATGCAAAACAGTGGCAAGCAAAAAAATACGAAGCCCTTGGATTTACTGAAAACTCTCTTCTATATGTAACGCAATCAGGGCTTAGAGTTCGCTCAAAATCAGAAATAATCATTGCAGACTTGCTTCAACAAAAGAAAGTGCCATTTTTATATGAATCACCATTGGAACTCAAAACTTTATATGGAAAGAAAATCTTTCATCCAGATTTTTGCTGCCTTAATTTAAGAACACGGCAAGAATTTTATTGGGAGCATTTTGGTATGATGGATGATCCTGAATATAGTGCCAATGCTGTTGGAAAACTTAAAGTCTTTAATGAAAATCATTTTATACAAGGAAAAAATCTAATTATCACAATGGAAACCCAAAGTAATCCATTAACCGCAAAAGAAGTTCGTGGTGTGATAGAGGAATTTTTGATATAGAAAAAGTTTGATTGTTGTCAGATGTGGAAAGATTTTCTTATCCGGATTATGCGACCTAGTATACTAGGTTAGTACTGTGCTTGACAGCACAGTACTAAGAATATTTCTTTATTTTTGAAGGAGTGAAGTATGAAAGAGGATAAGAAAATTGCTGAAAAAGTTGCAGGTGGAGTAGGTGCTGCAGCTGGTGCTGGTGCCGCTGTTGCAGGTGTTGGCGCTGCTGTAACTGCTGCTGGTACAGGTGCAGGAGCTGTTGCTGTAACAAGTGGTCTTGCTGCTATAGGTGGTACTATGTTGGGAGGTCTTGCTGTCGTTGCTGCCGCTCCTGTTGCTGCCGCTGCTGCTGTAGGTGGTATTGCCTATGGTGTTACAAAGTCAGTTAAAAATAAGAAAAAATTGCAAGAAGAAAATAAAGAATTAAAAGAACAATTAGCAAAAAAGAACTAATTTAATTAATTATAGATAGTAATATTTATTACAACAAAAGCACGCTGTTGGTAAGAAGCGTGCTTTTTTTTATGGGCAATAAGTAATTATTAAAAAGTTGAGAGATTTTCTGATACTAGTAAAAATATAGAATTTTTCTTCGGAAATTTTTAATTTAATTTTTTATAATTATTTAATTCTTTTGCTAAAGTTAGAATTATGTGTTGATCTTTATCGTCTAATTGGAGAAATAGGTGAGAAAGATAATTTAATTTTGATCTGACAGTATCATCAATAGGTGATTCTTCATTTCCTGTTACCAAATATTCAACAGAAACTCCCAGGACTTTTGCAAGTTTTACAGCTACTTCTGCTGAGGGCATGCTTGCTTGAGAACCAACATAAGAATCAAGGGCTCTTTTTGTTATTCCTGCTTTAGAAGCAACTTCTTTATCTAATAATCCTGAAAATTCAATTTCTTCTCGCAAACGTGAACGAAAATCCATATAAAAAAGAATAACAATAAAATAGGATTGTTGACTTGATAATACTAAAATACTGATATAAAATGTTTTTTACTAACAAAAAGATGTGATTATGTTAGGTTTTATATCATGATTATTTCTTTTTCATGGAGGATATAATGAAAAAAATTATCAGTTTGTTGTCTTTCTTTGTTTGTATTTTTAGTTTTACAGCTTGTATTAATCCTGTAGGTGGAACTGAACAGTACAAAAAAGAGATTGATTATGTAAATCATGCTAATGGTGATTATTCAATTAAAGTTACTAATGAAACTTCAAAAAAACTGGTAGCTTTTAAAGGTGCTCCATCAGTTAGCAATATGATTGGAGGAATTCCTGCAAATGCAAGTAATCATGGTTTACCATTAAAAAAATCTGTATTTACAACAACTTCAGATTTTGTTTTATATGTTGTAACAGAAGATGATTATCTTGAAAATATTGATAATCTTGCAGCTTTAACAGATATTCCTTACGCTCGTTTATATGCATATTATAATACTAATGCAGCAAATAATTATGTTTATAAAATTTCATCTGTAATGGGTGGAAGTGGAAAAATTGTTCTTCAGAATAATACTGATTATAATATTGAATTAAGAAAAGACGGTCCAAATGGTGAAACAATTGGTTATACAGCTGCCAGAACAATAAACACAACTTTTTATGTAAATCCAGATGATTACTATATTTTCCCTGTTTTCAGAAAATATGATCAAACATTAAATGAAATTGTTACTGTATTCCCTGTTGATGAAGATGGAGATCCAAAAGTAAGAAGTGCTCATGTTGATTCAGCAAATCCGATGGAAATTAATGCTAGAGATTTTACAGCAGGTGTTAAATTTACAGCAGGTTATTCATATGTAACTATAGTTAACAGTTCAAGTGATGGTGTTTCTTTCTATGATGGAGCAAATTCAACTCCTGTACTTACTTCAACAGGTGGAAAAATAATTAACTCTGGAAAATCATTGACTTTTGCTATTCCAATGGAATTGGTTGCTGCTGACAGTTCTACAGGTCATTATCAGTATGCAGAAAGTAAATCATATTCACAGTATAGAATCGGTTCTGTAATGGGTGGAGTTACAAATAGTGTTTATCTTTCTGGTTCAGATAGTACTTTGTTTACTTTTGAAGCTGGAAAAAATTATATTTTTACAGTAAGTGGATCTGATTACAAACATCTTAATGTTGAATTAACAAATACTGATACTGTAAGTTTCTAATAATTATTTAATAGAAAAGGGATTGTAAAAAATGCATATTAAACTATGCATTTTACTGATTACAGTCCCTTTTTTGCATTTTTAGTTTTTTGTGAAAAAAATTACATATTTTATATTAACTGTATTCTTATTTTTCTCATGTAATCATTCTTCTATTAATATAGAAGACAAAGACATTGTAAATGTAACTTTTATAAATAAATCATCATTTGAAGTAAATGTTTATACTTATGAAAATCCTCTGAATGGGAAAGCAGCAGATATTTCAATAGCTTCAGGTTGTGAAAAAATCATAAAACTAAAACCTAGTCCTAGTGAAATGGGAGATGCTTTTTATTTTGAATATCTGGTTCCTGTTGGAAATATATATTTTCCTTATTTTTCATATAACAACTCAAAGAATTATCGTATAGAACGTGGAAAGCAGAATAAAATAATAATAGATGAATTAATTTCTTGTCCAACTGATTATTCTTACATAATTTTGGAAAATTGTACTACATCTCCAATTAGACTTATAAATGGAAATAATTATGAGCCAATTTGTACTTGTTTTTCTTCGACTAATCAGGAAGATAAAGAATTTTTTGTAAATCCTCAAAATGAAGGGGTGTATTTGCTTGGAAAAAATGATGACAATATCTTTTATCAGGCAAAAAATCTTGCAGTTGAAATAAATGGTGAAAAATTAAAATTTCCTGAAATTGATTATGTTTTAGGAAATATTTACACCTTTGAAGTAAAAAATAATACAATTGAATTAACATCAATCGTGCCTTTTGATGTGGATACTGATAGAAAAATCTGGACAGTTACAACTTCATCTTTATTGTGTAATTCCTTTGTCAAACCAATTATTCGTAAAAGAAAAAATATTGAAGAAGGAAGTATTATTTGTGGAACTGTTCCTAATAGAAATTACTCAATTGGAATGCAAAAAATAAATCAATACGGTCAACTTTCAGATATCCAGACAGTTACTATAAAACATAATTCATCTGTTAATGTGGATTTTAGTTATGTTATAGATTTTTTAGAAGAGGATGATGGTTCACTTATTCTTTTATTGCAAAATGAATTTAGTGAAAATGGAAAAGATGAAACAAAACAGATTTTATGCAGCTATAATTTTGATTTGCAAAAATTAAATTGGAGTTTTGTTTTTGAAAAAGAATACGTATTTAATCTAAATAGCAGAAATATAATTATTAAATTGCCAGATGGAAGAATTTGTCTTGCTGGTGGGATTATTGAAAATGAAGTTATGGGATTGTGGTTTGGAGCCTATAATCCTTTGGATAAATCTTTAAAAACAGTGAAAAGCGGATATGGTTCAGATATAAATCAAAATATTGAAACAATGTTTACTTCCATTTATTTTGATGGCACAGATTTTTATGTTTGTGGATTTGAAAATTGTGATTATAAATATGCAGAGAAAATTCACAAAGGGATTATTTACAAAATTGACTATAATTTAACTTCAACATCTTTGGTTTATGAACATGATAAAGTTTTATTTTTTAGTATAGATGGGGAAGGAAAAGATTATTTTACCTGTGGTGAATATGCAGATTCAGGAAATATATTAAAAAGCTGTTTTATTTCTTCGGAAATGATTTCTAATAATCAAAATTTAAAAATTTATACTGGAAAAAATGCATATAGCCAGTTTAATCAATTATTTGTAAATGAAAATAAAATTTATTTAATGGGATGTTCCAGTAGCGATTTTGCAGGGAATCAAAATATGTCTCCTTTATTGATTACAGTAAAAAGAAATGGAGATGAAATGTTTAGAAATGAAGATTTTGGAAAATATAATAAGGCAATTTCTATAATTCCAAACAATATTGGAACATATGTTCTGGAGCTATATAGTTCAGATTATCAAAAAATTAAATATGTAAGTGTAGATATGTTGGGAAAAGAAAAATAAGAAGAGTAAGATAAAAACTGCTGAAATAGCGCAGTTTTTATCTACTTCAAGTTTGCGTTGCAAACTTTTTATCAACTGCACATTCTCATTTCATTGCGAATGTGCGTAAAAAGTCAAATCGGAAATTGATATTTCCTCATTGAATTTTTATGGGAGTATATTAAATGAAAATAAACTTTTTAAGAAAAATAATTATTACAATTCTTCTGACAACAGTGATTATTTCATGTCAGTTTTCCAGTGATTCAAATCAGAAACAAAATTATACTCCATCTCCTTCATTTTTCTGGGGAACCTGGATTCGCATGGATAATGGTTCTGAATATTACATCGATGAAAAAAAAGTTGTTACAGAAAATAAAGAATTTCAAATAGATGCTAAAAACTCAGATTCCTCAACTTTAAAAATTAAAAATATGACAGAATTTGAAAAGCAGAGTGATAGTGTAATTATAAATGATGGAATTCCTTACTTTCGAAAAGGAGGAACAGATTTAAAATATACACTTAAATTAGTTGGATTTGATAATGTTATAAATAGTTCTTTTCGAGCTGCTTCTGGAACATCATTAGGGGGAGTAAAAGCAAAAGGCCAGTCAGGAAAGTATCCATCATATACAGATGAAAATATTTCAGACGATTCTGGAGAAATAACTTTAATTTCAAAAACTGTAGATGATGAAAATACAGTTACCATTGATACAGGAGATGGAGTAGTTGTTATTCCAGGTATTAAA
This sequence comes from Treponema sp., assembly GCA_024402635.1. Lineage (GTDB taxonomy): Bacteria > Spirochaetota > Spirochaetia > Treponematales > Treponemataceae > Treponema_D. The sequence goes on from JAKSTJ010000001.1 coordinate 81,284, forward strand.
ATTGGTAATGATGGAGATTTTGCAGGAACAATTCCATTAGTTGGAAAAGATGATTATGTTTTGAAAATTACAGGAGAGATTCCTGAAGAAGAAAAAACAGATGGTTATCTGTATGGAAATAATTTTAAGTCTTATCCAATGAAACTTTCAATTAAAAATGTAAGTGAAGTAACAAGTGCATTTTCTGTTTGTACAATTTCTTCAAAAGATCCAAATTTAATAATTACATCAAATGAACCTATTAAAGAGGGAATTGCAATTTCTACAATGAAGCCTGGAGCTGAAAAAGTTATAGATATAAATGTATTATATAAATCTATTAGTGCAGGTTATGTTGATGCTCAAATAGATATTCAGATTCAAAATGCAAAAACTGGGCTTTCGTGGGTAGATTGTGTTCCACTCAGATTTTATAAAGGATTAACACCAATTACTGTTTCTGCCATAAATACGGAAAATAATATTATTTCAGCTTTAAACGGTTTTGTTATATATCCTGATGGAAATTCTCAATTTTTTCAGGTTCCTCATAATTCTTACAATACAATTTATGTTCCAACATTTTTGAAAGATGATAATTATTTACTAGCATTTTGTGGGGCAACAGTAGAGGGAAATCTTTCTGAAAGTACAGAAATGTTTTATACAGTAAATTGCGGAAGTTCTGAAGCTCAATATCCAGTAACAACAGGTGCTGATGCCATTAGGTATTATGGTTATGGAGAACCAAACGAAACTGAAGATAATGCATTCTTTGCCTCAAAGTTTTTTCAAGCATATTTGGAAGAAGGTGAAATTGATTATTATAAAATTTCAATAGCTGGTGGCGAAATTTCAGTTCCTTCTGGAAAACGGGTTTATACATTAAATTATATTACAGAAGTTGGAGTTAGTCCTGAAACTGAATTATTTACTCAGGGAGATATTGTTGATGAAAATAATCTTCCAGTCTTAAAAGCTGAAAATTATATTTTTGATGGCTGGTATTTTAATGGAAATAAAATAGAAAACAATTTAACTGTAAACAATAATATTTATCTGGTCGCTAAATGGATTCCTGTTGATTATTCAATTACATATGAATTAAATGGTGGCGAAAAGTCAGAGTCAAATCCAGATAAGTATAATATTCAGACAGAAACAATAATTTTGAAATCTCCATCTAAAATTGGTTATGATTTTGCAGGCTGGTATATTGATAAAGAATTTAGAAATCCTATTACCGAAATTTCAAAAGGTTCTTTTGGAAATAAAACTATTTATGCAAAATGGATTCCAACTGAATATTTGATTACCTATGTTTTAAATGAAGGCACCAATAATGATGAAAATCCTGAATTTTATAATATTGAAAATGAAACTGTGATTTTAAAATCACCATCAAAACAGAATTATATTTTTGACGGATGGTATGTAAATCCTGATTTTGAAAATAAAATAGAATCAATTGTTAGTGGATCATATGGAAAAATAAAATTATATGCAAAATGGAATCCAGAAAGCTTTTTAATCAATTATGAGTTAAATGGCGGTACAAATTATTCAACAAATCCAAAAATATATAATATTGAGTCAGGTGAAATAATTTTGCAAAATCCAGAAAAAAATGCCTATGATTTTATAGGCTGGTATTCTGATTCCGAATTTAAGATTGAAAATAATAAAATTGGAACAGGAAGTTCTGGTAATAAGACTTTTTATGCAAAATGGAAGCCTGTGGAATATAGTATTACTTATGTGATGAATGGTGGTACTAATTCTGAAAGTAATCCTAATAGTTATAATATTGAAACTAATGATATTATTTTAAATTCACCTTCAAGAACTGGCTATACTTTTGATGGATGGTATGCAGATTCAGGTTATAGAAATAAATTAGAAAAAATTATCACAGGAAGTTTTGGAAATAAAACTATTTATGCTAAATGGAGTCCTGTAAGTTATTCGATTACATATAATTTAAATGGCGGCTCAAATTATTACACAAATCCTAAAAACTTTACAATAGAATCTCAAATTAATTTAAGAGAAGCCTCTAAAGATGGGTACACATTTGCCGGCTGGTATACTGATTCAAATTTTATAACCAAAAAAGAATCAATTTCAAAGGGAACAACAGGAAATGTAACTTTATATGCAAAATGGGAATTACTTGAATATAAAATTAGGCTATATTCATGGGAGGATTATATTGGAGATGTGGAACTTCCGAAAACATTTACAGTTGAAAGTGGTATTATAGAATTGCCAGTTCCAGATCGAGTCGGTTATATTTTTTTGGGTTGGTATTGTGCTAATCTTAATGTTCAGAAATATGTTAGTATAATTGATTCTAGTAAGTATAGACAGGATATCACTCTTCATCCAGAATGGCGTCCAATAGATTATACCATCACATATAATCTGGGAGATTCTATAATTAATGACATTTATACAATTAATCGTAGTAAAGAATTACTAGTACCAGAGAAAAGTGGATATCTATTTAAAGGTTGGTATAAAGAACCTGAGTTTATTAATAGGGTCGAAACTATTATTCAAGGGACTTCTGGGGATATAGAGTTATATGCAAAATGGGAAATCGTAAACTATACAATTTCTTATTCTGATATGACAGGTGCCATTAATTCATCGTTAAATCCTTCTTCTTATAATGTTGAAGATATAGTTGAAGTACTATATGAACCAACAAAGCCAGGTTTTAAGTTTGGGTATTGGTATGAAAAAATATCAAACGATTCAACCGTGTATGAAATTAAAATTGATAAGATTAATAAAGGAAGTATAGGAAATAAAGTTCTCTATGCTAAATGGTATAATGATTCATTAATGAATTTAATGGAAAGTGATGTAGATTCACTAGTTTTACCAAATGAAGATATTTATATTAAGTGTGTAGGAAATTGGAATACTATATGGAAGTTAAGAGAAAAATTAAAAAGTTTTAATTATTCTTTTTTTATTGATTTAAGTGAACTTGATTCTTCTATAAATGTAGATTTTTCTGGATTTGTTAATTTAACGGGAATAGTTCTGCCAGATAATATGAAAACAATTGGAACTAGTAGTTTCATTTTTTGCTCAAATCTTACATATGTCGAGTTGCCTAAAAACTTGGAGTACATAGGTTTTAATGCATTTACTTATTGTTATTCCTTAAAAAGCATAATTATTCCTGATAGCGTATCTGAAATTGGTTTTGATGCATTTTGGGAGTGTATAAATCTTGAAAAAGTATATCTTGGGAAAAATATAAATAAGATTGGAAACAGCGCTTTTGGCTATTGTTCATCATTGGAGAAGATTATATTACCATCAGGTATTAAATTTCTAGGTAGGTATGCATTTGACCACTCTACAAAAGTATGTTTCGATAATATAAATGGATGGCATTATACATCTTCTGAAGATTTTTCAGGTGGTGTTCTAGTGCAAAGCAATGATTTATCAAATGAGTATAGTAAAAACTATTCTAAATATTGGTATCGTGATGAATAAATGAAAATAATATCAATAAATAAAAGGAGAAAAAAATGGGAAAAATTTATGTTATTGAATGTGTAATAACTAAGGTTCAAAAATGTTTATGTGGTTGTAAATTCTGGCTTAGTGGAACAGAAGGTTTTAGCGTAAACATTAATAATCAAAATAAAAACTCTGTGAAATATAATTTGTTAATAGAGAATAATGATTTTAATTTATCAGAAAACCCAAATTATACATCAAAAATTCTAAGTTGTGAGTGTAGTTTTAATTCTTCCAGATTAGATTTAGTTTTATTATCGAAGGCAATGATGGCAGGGAAAAAATGTCAGATTATTTTTTCTGAACCAGATGGTTTTCTCGATTTTGATACAAGCAACCTCACCATCCAATCCATAACCATTTGCTCGGAGTAATTTTATGCCTTCTTCATTTCCACAAGTTCATTCCGAAACTCTTGTAATAATTGGTGCTGGTTCAACTGCTGGTCTTGGATTTCCTGTGACAGATAGCCAGACTAAAATTTTTAGAAACTTAGCTGATTCTTCAAAATCTAGTTCTGAAGTTCTTAATAAGTATTTTTCAAATAATGACTTAAAAAAAGTGAAATTGTTTTTGAAAATACTGGATTGTTCGAATTGTGATTATTATGAAGTTGATAAAGTTTTGGATGATGGAAAAGTACTTTTTGATTGCAACGATGATTCTTTAGTAAAAAGACGAATTCATGAACTTCGTAGGGAATATGATTGGGATGCTGCTAAAAAAATTATTAAAATCTGCCCTGGAAATGAAGATAATGATAATCTTATTCGAGATTTATATTCCTTAATTGATGGAAAACTTTTGCATCAGCAGTCTCTGAAAGTTATTAGCAATGATAAGGAAGAAATTCTTAGTGAAAGTCGGCTAAATGGTGCAAGAAATTTTATCACTCTTTTTATAAATATGCTCTTTGCTTCATGCTGGTATAAAATTGCTAATGGTGAAAATGCTGAAAATTTTAATAAGTATAAATCCTTTGTAAATGCTTTTGACAGATTAATGCAAAAAGAAGCTTCATCTTTTAGTTCCAAATACAATCTTTGGGATAGAGATTTTTATCTTTTTTCAACTTCTTTTGTTTCTTTTAATTTTGAAATGGTTTTTCCTTGGCTTTTTATGAATTCCCATTATGAATTAAATCATCAAAAAACTTATATAAAAGCTCGTCCTTTAAATCTTTGGATTGATTATGGTGTTGAACATCGTAGCCGAAAACTAGATGATGAAAAAAATGTAATTCCAACTCTTGAATTTACTGAAGCTGTGGCCAGTCGTGAAAATGAAAAAGATCATATTGGAACAGAAATAAATCGTTGTGGAAAATTCTATTTTGCTCATGGTTCATCTTATTGGCGAGAATGTCCTGTTTGTGGAAGAATGTCTTTTTATACTGGAGACACAAAAGATAAATGGAATTATAAATCTAAAAATCTAATTCCAGCTTTTCCAATTCCTTTATTTGACACTGATAAAATTAATGAACATACAAAAAAAGAAAATCAATGGCGAAAAGAACTTAAATATGATTCTCTTGAATGTATGCATTGTGGATCAGAGACGAAATCTTTTGATTCTCCAATGATTATGCAGACTATGTATAAATCAATTCCAACTTCCTTTTTAGAAGAAATTCAGAGAAATGTAAAAGTAAGTTTAGAAAATGCACGTCATATTGTTCTTCTTGGATATAGTCTTCCTGTTGATGATACAATCTGGCAGCATGCGTTTGCGGAATGTGTAAAGGCTCGTCAAAAAAACAAAAAAGCCTATTGTTCTGTAGTAGTTGGAAGAAAGGGTGAAAAACGATGGATTTATCCTGATGAGTTGGATTTATTTTTAGAAAATTCTAAAGATGGATTATCTTGTACTTCTGCCGTAAAAAATGCCATAGGTATTTTTGGAAAAGAGTATGTTCGTGTCTGGGCAGGTGGAATACCTCAGGTTTTTGGAAATTGTAATGAAAATGATGTAAAAGAATTATTATATCCATCAAAATTCTGCAACTGGAATAATACAAGACTTGAAAATTAAAAGCTTAATATATTTGTTTGACGTTGGGATCTCCTTGTGATATAAGGGCATTTCCAATCATAGCATAGTGTTTTGTTTCATTTTTTTTTGTATAAAAAACTAGTTAAAAACCTAGTTGACATTAAACTCTTCTCACACTATATTTACTATATAACAAATCACTGGAGGGGAATATGGCACTGGCAATGTCTCAAGTTTCAAATAATTTTTATGATGTTGGTTCCTTTGATGCTAAAACTTATTTTGCAGAACTTTTAAGAAATGTGGCAGACGGGAAAACTATTCGAATTACAAAAAATGGAAAGCCTGTTGCTATTATGCAGAGTCCTCAAAAAGTTGTTAATTCAGAAGCAATGGATGCGGTTAAAAAATTAAGAAATATAGGTTATGAAATTGCTGAAAAAGCAGGAAACTATGGCAGCGGAAAAATTACTGTAGAAGAAATAATTCAATTAAAAGAAGAAGGGAGAAAATATTAATGGAAACAGTTCTCCCTTTATGTGTAATTGATAATTCTTTCTTAATTTCTGGAATTCTTTCTGCATATTGTGATGATGAGAAATCAGATGCTTTGGATTTTATTGAGAATCTTGTTTCTCAAAATGGACAAATTTATGTTCCTCAATTATTCTGGTTTGAATTAGGAAATGTTTTACTAAATGCTGCAAAACCTAAAAAAAGCGGTGAACCTGCAAGAATTACACAAATTCAATTGGTAGAAATTATGCAACTGGTTGGTAAACTTCCAATTTACACAGATTCTCAACCGGATTCTCAAGCTATGCAGCGAATTTTGACTTATTCACAGCAGTATAATCTTTCGTTTTATGATGCTTCTTATCTTGAATTGGCTAAAAGGTATAATATTCCTTTGAAAACTTATGATAAGAATCTTCAAAAATATTCTATTTAAAATGTTTTTATAACTAAGTATTAATTACTATGTTATTATAAATATATGAAATTAAAATTATTTATATTGATTTTTGTATCAGGTTTATTTTCTAGTTGTATTTCTCCCTCGGATAAAAAGATTGAGCAAACTATAGAAGAGAATGTTTCTATAGAAATGAAAGAATATTTTTCAGAATATAAACCTGTAATTTCGGAGACAATTCCTGAAGTACATATAAAATCTTCTTCTGGGAATAATGATTTTATTTTCAAACCTGTTTCTGCTGCTGTTAGTGAAATGAAAAAATCCTGGGGTGGTTATTTTGGAGAACCTGCTCCATTTTACGAAGATTGTGAAATTACTGTTTATGAAAATAACAAAATTTCTCTTGAAGATTTAACTGGTAAAGTAAAAGTTCGGGGAAATTGGACAAGTAATTACCCTAAGAAACCATTGGCAATTAAGTTTGATAAGGAAACTTCAATTTTAGGAATGCATAATGGAAAACAGTTTAAAAACTGGGTATTACTGGCTTCTTATAAAGACTGGTCTTTTTTAAGAGATACAGTTGCATATTATATGGGGCATATGATCAGCCCTTTATATACAAGTGATTTCAGATATGTAAAAGTCTTTTCAAATGATGAATATATAGGACTTTATATTCTTGCTGAAAAACAGGAAGTAAATATAGATAAAATAAATCTTACAAAATCTTCTCCTGATTATACTGGTAATGATATTGGTTATTTACTGGAAATGGATACTTACTATAAAAACTCCTTATATAATTTTGAGATTGATTATATTTCGGATCTAAAGGACTATAATAATAATTCTGTAAAACATTTTATGAATGGATATTCTGTAAAAAGTGATATTCAGGATTCTTCGCAGGCATTGTTTATAAATAATTATATGAATCGTTTGTGGAAACTATGCTATGAAGCAGTTTATAACAATAACTACTTAGAATTTAATGATGATTTCACGGAGTTAATTCCTTCTGAGGCAAAAACCTGTTATGAATGTATATCAAATGTAATTGATCTGGAATCTTTAGCACAAACCTATCTTCTTCATGAAATTTGTTGTGATGCTGATATTGCCTGGTCAAGTTTTTATATGGATATAGATTTTGGCAAGAATGGAAACAAAAAACTGAAATTTCAGGCTCCATGGGATTTTGATTCAGCTTTAGGCAATAAAAACTTTTGTGCAGATTCAAAAGGAATTTATGCAGGTTCCAGTTATTGGGATGTAAATCATCAGACCAGAGGGTGGGGGAATCCCTGGTTCATTATTTTTATAAATTGTAATTGGTTCAGGGAATTAGTAAGTCAAAAATGGACAATGGTTCGGAATCAGGAATTTGAGAATAAAGTTGTTGAATTTATTGATAATGTTTCTTTTCAATATGAGGATGAATTTATTGAAAATTACAAATTATGGAAAAATGCGGGAAAACCTCAGACTTTAGGGGAATTATGTTCTGGGGCTGCTAAGTGTAAGAATCAAAAACAAGCTGCAGATTATCTTAAAAACTGGCTTTTAAAACGATTTGCTTCAATAGATGAATATTGGCTCAAAAAGTGATATAGTATAACTATTGGAGCAATGATGAAAAAAACAGATTTAGAAAAGTTAAAAAAATTAACAAAAGATGAATTAATTGAAACTGTAAAAAAGCTTAGTGGAAAAAATGATAAACTTCAGAAAGAAATTGAGGATCTTCATTCAAAATATGATTCATTAAGTTCTGATTATCAGGAAAATAAAGCAATCTTTAAAAAACAGGTGGATTTTTTTAAGAAGTGGTCTTTCAGTAAATTGATTCCGGCAAATAAAGATTCATATTCAAAAGATGAAATCAAAAAAATATTTTCTGTTCATAATGATTGTAAATTAACAGATATTGTAACTTCGGGAAATCAATATAAAATCAATAATTCGGTGTTTGTAGTTTATTCCTATGATGAAGCGGTTTCCAAAATTGTAGAGGATTTTTCAAAATCCGGTGCTAAATCAACTTTAGGAATGTATGATAAATCTGAACTTGAAGATTATTTTGCTCAGATTGATGAAAGAAAATTAAAACGCATTATAAAAAATATTTCTGATAAAGCTCTTGAAAAACAGAATCAGGACAATGCTGATTTTTATTTAAAACTTCAAAGTAATAAACAGAAATCAGATAAAAGAAAAATTAAAGATTTTATAGAACAGATTTTGTTTGGAGAAGATAGTTTTTATTCTCCGTCATATGAATTTACAAGTATGTTTATAGATGAAAAAGATTATGAACGTTTTGTAATTTCATTTGTTCAAAAGCATGGAATAGAATTTTTTAATGACTGTTTTGAACAGTTAGGAAATTATCCAATTTATCAATATTCGGAAGCAAAAGCTTCTATTAAAGAAAAACAGAATCAAATTAAGGAAATGCAGGCAGAAGCAAAAAAAGATTATGATGAAGTTTGCAAATCTGAATGTAAATAAAACTATTTCCAAACTTTGGAGGAAAATATGAAAAAATTATTGTTAGTTATTGCAGCATCTGCATTATTGGTTGCCTGTGGAGAAGAAAAACAGAAAAAAGAAAATACTGTTGTTGAAACAGTGGCACCAATTGAAAATACTTCTTCTCAAACAGAAGAATTGGAAACTTCTGAAGAAAAAGTTGTTGAAAAAATAGAAGTTACTGTTGAAAAAGAAAAAGAATTACCTCTTATTTCTGGTATTTCCTATGAAGACGTTTTGAATGGTAAAATTGAGCCTTTAACGGAAACTGTAAAAGCAAAGTTTAACGAAAATGACATTTATAATTCTTTCCCTGATTTATACGTTCTTGGTTTTTCTGTTGATGGAAAGATTGCTTGGGTAAGTAAAGTATTTAATGAAGGTGCAGGATTTGAAAGTTTAGAATTTAACATTCAGGATATTGTTACAGATAAAAATATATTTTCCATAAGAACAAATAGCGAAGAAATTAATGGATCTTTAGAAACATTTATTAATCTGAAGAATAAAGAAATTCTTTCTGCATTACAGAATTATAAAATTAATCTTTCTGATGTAAAACTGAAATCATTACCATCAACAATTGGAGATGGTAAATTTAATGTGGAAATTACAGATTATGAAAATGATTCTGAATATTTTATGGAAGGAAGTTCTGTTAGTTATAAATGTGTAGCTTCAAAAGAAGGCGTTGGACAGAAAACTCTTTATTCAAAAACAGACAGTTATATCTTTCATGCATATGTTTGCGGCTATTTAAAAAATCCTTATGAAAATCGTATTGCTGTAATTATTGCAGAAGAATGTGTTGGCTTCGAAGGTAAAGATATGCGCTTTATAATTACAGGTTGTGATTTAACAAAAGGTTATAAATAATTAACAGGATTTTGTAATGACTATTAATGCGAAACAACTTTATTTTATTTTAGATAATACACCTGCTTCTCAAAATATTATGCTTGTAGGAAAACATGGTATAGGAAAATCCCGTATTCTAGAAGATTATTATGCTGCTAAGGGTAAAAAGGTTGTTACACTTTTTTTAGGACAGATGGCAGATCCTGCAGATCTTCTTGGATTACCTGAAAAAAATGCTGAAACTGGTAAAACAGATTTTATGGTTCCATATTGGTTTCCTACCGATGGAAAACCTGTTGTTTTGTTTTTAGACGAATTGAACAGAAGTCGTCCAGAGATACTTCAGGTAATCATGGATCTTACATTAAACCGAAAACTGGCGGGAAAAGTTTTACCAGAGGGAAGTCGTATTATTTCTGCTGTAAATAATGGAAATGAATATCAACTTACAGATTTGGATCCTGCGTTAGTAAGTCGTTTTAATATATATGAATTTTCTCCTTCTATTGAAGACTGGATTGAATGGGCTAAAAATTCAAAAATTGACGAAAGAATAATAGATTTTATTTCAGAAAATCCAGAATATCTTGATGGAGAAGGAATGTCTTCCGAATCGGAAAATCTGGAACGTTCACCAGACAGAAGAAGTTGGGAAAGAGTTTCTTCCATAATATCAAAATTTCCTGAACTATCAGATTTACATAAACCTATGATTTCAGGAATTATTGGAAATAAAGCAACTACAATTTTTTTTGATTATGTGTTTGAATCAAATACTGTATCAGCATCAAAAATTCTAACAGGAAATTTTGAAGATGTAAAAAAAAAGCTTGAGCAGATGATGGTTCCAGCATTAACTCAGATAAATACACTTATTTTTAAGTTTTTTAAGACTGATTTTGCAAATACTCAAGATACAAAAAAAATCGCCCAAAACTTAGAAAATTATTATAAGTTTACAGGCGATTGTAAAGGAAGGGAGTTAAAATCCCATTTTATTTCTTTATGTTCTTCAAAACTATATCCTGAAATTTTGAATTTCATTACAGAAAACTGCTTTGAATCAATTTATCAGGATATGATTTCTTTTGTAAAAGAAAATTAAAGTTCAAATTTCTTTAATTCTTCAATGATAGACTTTACAGACTCTTTGTTCTGTTCTGTTTTATTCTGAACAGTTGCAAAAGAGTTTGCGAATTCTCTAATAACATTTTCAGATTCAGCCATTGAAACATTTACTTTTTCAGAAAGTTCTACAATATCATCAATACCGTTTTTAATTTCTTTAGTATAATTTGCCTGACTCTTGATTAATTCATTAACATCATTAATCTGCTGGAAAATATGATTTGTACTTGTAAGAATATTGTTTGCACCTTCAGACTGATTTGAAACTGTACGTGAAATTTCTTCAACAAGTCCGTTTTGTTCCTGAATTCCATCTTTGATTTTATTAAATGCTACACTTGTATCATTCATATCATTTGTTCCAATGGCCATAGATTCAGAAACTTCAGTAATAATATCTGCAATATCTTTTGCGGATTTCTGTGTTGAAATAGAAAGCTTACGAATTTCATCAGCAACTACAGAGAAACCTTTACCAGCTTCCCCTGCATGTGCTGCTTCGATTGCTGCGTTCATAGCAAGAAGGTTAGTCTGTGTTGCAACTTTCTGAATTGCACCAATCATTTCGTTCATTTTGCGGGATTTTTCACTAATTTCATTAATTGCAGCCTGAGTTTTAGAAACTTTTGCATTACCTTCAATAGATTCCTGAGCAAGACTTCTGGATAATTCCTGAGCCTTAGAAATCATTTCAGACATTGAATTAAAATTATTTACCATTTCTGAAATTGATGCTGCATTTTTTTCTTCAGCTGAAGATTGTGCTTCCATAAAATTAGTAACTTTTGCTGCATCTTCATTAAGTTTTGCAATATTCTGTTTTGCAGTTTCAAGAAGAGCATCTTTCTTTTGATTCTCAATATTCATATTCTGGAATGAAGAAACAATTTGAGAGATTCCTGAAGAGGAGTTTTCTGTTACTTGAGAAAGTTCATCTGCATCTGTATCAACAATTGTATTTTCGTGTTTAAGTTTAGAAAGAATTGTCTGAAGAAATTCCATCAACATATTCATTTCACTCATTACAACACCAAAATCATCAAATGTTCCAATGTATAAACGAGTTTTCAAGTTTCCTTCAAGACGTAAAGCTCTAATCTGTTTAATTGTAACTGAGAATCGTTTATAAAGCTGAATAAGAACAAGAATTGTTAATGGGAAAGATGTTATACAGGCAATTAATAACGAAATGCCAGCTTTGCTAAAGAAAGTATTCATTGTCCATCCATGTCTGATTGCACTGTAACCAGAACAGAACACATGCCAGCTGATAAAGATTGTGATTAAAATAATTGATTTTCCTATAGTCACAGAAAAATTATTTGTTTTAATTTCGTCAGTTGAAGTGATTTTAAGTTTTGTTAACTCTTTGCGTATCATCTCGTTAAAACAGGTTACAGCATATTCAACAGCCATAAGTCCGTATAAAATAATCAGAATAGCAATTATGATTAAATCTGTCATGCTGTAATTTACTTTTCCTGTAAGAGTCTTGATTACAATTGTTGTTCCATTTCCAAGTAAATAACCACAAAGAATAGAGATTCTTGAAAGAAGATTTACTTTTGATAAAACTTTTTTTGCATTATTTTTTTCTTCACTTGTTAATTCTCTTTTTTCTGATTCCTTTATTGCTTTAATAAGAGGCTTCATGAGAATGTAAGTTATTGCAGAAACGATTATAAAAATTCCTGTAGCAGGGCCTAATGTTGTTCCTAAACTAGATGCCCATTCTCCCCAGGTTGAACCTTTAATTTGTGTAACCTGAAAAGAAGATAGTAATGGTACTCCGACAATTGTTGAAAGTCCGAAGTACAACATAAAGTGCTGAAATATATTCATTTAAAATCCTCTATTTGTAAAAATAATTCCCTTCTATTATAATATAAGATATAACAAATTTGTAAAAAATATTTTACGGAATTAAAATGTTAGAGAAAATTTTTTCAGAAATAAAAAATAACTGGTTTTATTCAGAACCATTATTGTTTTCTGTTTTGATTAGTCATGTAGTTATTCCCAATCCTAACATGAATGTACCAATGCGTTCTGGAAAGAAAAGAATTGAATATAATCCGGAACTTTTAGAAAAACTTACTTTTGAACAGATAACTGAGCTATTAAAAATAGAGATATTTAGAATATTATTGCTTCATCCTTATGAAAGACAACCATTAAACGCAAAGAAAGGGGTTTTATTAATTGCAAGTGATGTTGTTATAAATCATTTTTATAAACCTTCAGTATCTGGAATAGAATCAGGTGGAATTTTATTTCTAAAAAATCATGCAAAAAGAATGGTAACTTTAGATAATCCTCTTGGTGAAAAATGGGCTGGTTCTGAAGAATTACGATTTTTTCAAAAGAATCTCAGTATTGATAGAAAAACCGGGCATCTTATAACAATTGATGATCTGACTTTTGAAGAATGGTATAAAAAAATTCTGTTTTTAATAAAAGAAACTTCCATTTCTGCTTCTGAAACCTCTGGTCAAGGTATTTCAGGGGAAGCATATAATCAAAGTTTTGAAGATGCAGCAGAATTATGGGAAGAAGATGAATCAGCTCAAAATGAAATTCAGGAACTTATGAATAAAGCTGAAATTGATGAAGGCTGGGGTGGCTTAGGAGGTGAATTGCAGCGTAAAATTTCAGAAGGCTGTGATTTTTCTTTTGATTATAGAAGAGCCCTTTCTCAATTCAGGCAAAGTATTGTTTCCTCAAACAGAAGATTAACCAGAATGAGACCAAATAGACGTTATGGATTTATGGCAATGGGAAGCCGCTACGAACAAAAAGCCAATGTTCTTATTGCTGTTGATGTTAGTGGTTCTATTACAGACGAAAGTTTTGAACATTTTTATCACGCAATAAAAAATTTCTTTTATCTTAAAATTATTGAAAATATAGATCTTATTTTTTTTGATGTAAATTTAAAAAACAGTAAACCTGTTCCATTTTCAAAAAAAATTGATTTGAATGAAGTAAAAGGTCGAGGTGGTACTTCTTTTCAGCCTCCAATAGATTATTTTTGTCAGCATTCAAAAGAATACAGCGGATTAATTCTTTTTACAGATGGAGAAGGTGATATTCCAGTTGTTTCAGGTAATTCCTCTAATATTTTATGGATTATGGACAGTCGGCTTTCTTTTGAAAAATCAAAAAACTGGATAAATTCACTTCCTGGAAATAAAGCTACATATCTTCCATTTTAATTCATAACAGAACAAATACTTGATTTTTTAATCTATTAAATTTAATAATATTAAGAAGAGGTTTTTATGGATTATTTATACGTTTTGCAATGTATACGAGAAGCATCTCCTGATTTTGTTAATTATATTTTTCTTTTCATTTCAGAAGTTATTCCAAAAGCTCTTCTTGTGTATGCTGCAATTACTTTCTGGTGTATCAATAAAAGCAATGGAGCTGAAATTTTATTAGGTTATACTGCAGCTTATGGTATAAATCAGTCTATAAAAAATATTGCATGTATATATAGACCCTGGATTTCTGATTCCCGACTTCATGTTGCAAAACTGGCAGAAAAATCTGCAACTGGATATTCTTTCCCAAGTGGTCATACTGTAACTGCGGCTTCAATTGGTGGTGGAATAGCTGTCTACTTAAAGAAAATAGGTGTAACAATTCTAATGGTTGTTACAATTATACTTGTGGCTTTTTCCAGAAACTGGCTTGGTGCTCACACAATGAAAGATGTTCTTACAGCAATTTGTGTTGCAGCTGTAACCCTTATAATCATTAATTTATTAAAATATTATATTTCAAGAAATCCTGGAAAAGATACTGTTGTAATGTTTGCAGGAATTGGAATTGCAGGAATAATGACTGTTATATTACAGTTTAAATCTTATCCTTTAGATTATGATGCTCAGGGAAAGATTTTATGTGAACCTGAATTAATGCTTACAGATTGTTATACTGCTCTTGGCTTAATTTGCGGTGGCCTGTTTGGATGGTGGCTTGAACGTCATACAATTAAGTTTTCAACTGAAGCTTCCAAAAAACAATTGATTCTTAGGGGTATAATAGGTGTTGCATCTTTTGGAATTGTTTATGTACTTTCAGATATTATTTTTGATGCACTGGAAGCGTGGAAAATGACTTTGAGAAATCCTGGACATATGTTAAAATCCTTTATAGTATTCTTTTATGTTTTCTATTTATATCCACTGATGTTTTCTTCAGTTCATAATAAATTAAATAAAAAGAGGGAGATTAAATAATGAAAAAAATTATCTTATCTTTGTTGCTTGGAATTATTTCTTCAGTTGCAGTTTTTGCAGGGGCTAATTCATTTGTTAAAATTACAAATCCCTACTACGACGATTACGATGGAAATAATTATGTTTATATCTATAACAGTGAAAAACCTTTCCTTGATCAGCATTTTAAAATCAAGGGGCAAGTTTCCAAAGATTGTGTTTCTGTAAGAGTAATCTGGGGACATAAAACAGAAGAAGTAATTAATGAATATTTACTGAATGGAAACAAAAAGACTCCTGGTACTCAGGTTGATGATTTTGTTTTGAAAAAGTATGTAGCTGGTTCAGGTGTTTTTGAATATAACGCAAACGGTAAATTAGAAAACATGGACTGGGGTACAAATTATTACAGAGTAATTGCTAAATTTAGAGATGGTACTTACAGAACTGCAACAACTGTACTTTATGTTCATCAGGGTGGAGCTGCAGAAAGAGGAAAACCTGTAATTTATTTATATCCAACTAAAACTCAGGAAGTAAAAGTTACTGTAAAACCAAAGGGTGGTGTAACAGAATCAATTCCTGCTTACGGAAAAGGATGGAAAGTAAAAGCAACACCAGAAGGTAAGATTTACGATATTAAAACAAAAGAAGAATATCCATATTTGTTCTGGGAAAGTAAAGACAGTAATACTCAGATTGATATGAGTAAAGGATTCTGTATTCCTGTTGTTGAATTAAACATGTTCTTTAAAGAAAAACTTTCTTTGCTTGGATTAAATGAAAAAGAAATTGCTGATTTTAATGAATTCTGGATTCCTTCAATTGAAAAAGAAGGTAAACCATATGTATTTATTACATTCTATGATCAGGCTAGAATTGATAAAGAAGCTCCATTAAGCGTTTCTCCAAAACCTGATTCTGTAATCCGAGTTTATTTTGATCACAAAGTACTGGATGCTCCAATTAATGTAGAAGGTCAAACCCTGTCTGCAAAAGAACGAAAAGGCTTTGCAGTTGTAGAATGGGGCGGACGTCTTTATAAATGATTTTAAAAAAAATCAAGGCTGTCAGAAGATTTGTTTTTCTGGCAGCATTTTTTATTTTATTCGGATTTCTTTCTTGTAGTACAGGTGACAAATCAGAAGTAATTGTTAAATATCAATATCCTGATGATTTGGAAATGTGGAACCATATTTTTGGTAATAAAGCACAAACTGTAATTCCACAAAAAATCCCAGCATCAATTATAATTCCTCATCATGATATAACTGCAAAATATCAGAACAGTTTTTATAGAGCAATTTCTAAACTAGGTCAGCCTTCTGTTATTGTTGTAATTTCTCCGGATCATTTTGAAAAAGGGGAAAAACAGATTGTTATTCCATGTAGAACTTTTTTTGATGCTCCAGGTGGACAGTTAAATCTTTCTGGAAAACTTCAGTCGGATTTAACAAAAGATTCTCGTATTTCAGAAAATGTAGATATGACAATTGAGCCTTGGATAGATGAACACGGAATTTATATTCATACGCCATTTATAAAACATTATTTTCCCGATGCAGAGTTTTTTCCAATTTTGTTAAAATCTTTTTCGGCAGAAGAGGAATTTGATATTTATAAAAAACTTGCTGAAGTATTAAATGATGTGCTTCCCGAAGATGCTCTTGTTGTTGCTTCTGTAGATTTTTCCCATTATCAGATTCCAAGAATGACAGAACTTCATGATTATGTTTCTATGAATACAATTCAAAATATGGAAGATTTAAAACATATTGAAGTTGATAGTCCTGAATCATTGACTGTTGTAACTGAATTTTCAAAATTACGAGGCGCTGATTTTCCTGTTTTAATTAATAGAACATCAACTTTTGATTTTATTCCTGATGAATTTGTTGTTTCTACTTCTCATCAATATTGGACATTTTATTCTAAGGAAGATGAATATTTAATAGAAGAATTTAATGAAAAAGTAAGAGAAACAAAGCAGCGGATTAATTTTACTGATTATGAAAATACAAAAAATCAGACAATTTTGATTGGTGGCAGTGGAAATATTGGAGCTGGAATCAGAAATTTCTGGAAATGGGATAGATATAAAAAGAGTAAAGATCCTGTTGAACAAAAATTGTATAATCTGGCTGGAACAGAAGCCCGCTTTCTGAATGGATTTGATGCTTTAATTTTTGACATTGAGCCTGGAAAAGAGTTTTATCAAATAAAACATAAAACACCTTTATTTGTAATTGGTTCAGATTTTGAAAATTCAGATAAAGTTCTTGAAAACGAAAGAATTATTAACTCAGAAAATAATCAGATAAATATAGTTGTGATTACAGATAATAGAATTAAATACTCAGGAGATGATTTTCCTTTATTGTTAAAAGTTATACCATTGTTAGATAAATTTGACTTTGTAGTATTACGGGATTCATCTGGACAAAATGATGCTTATGCATTTACAAAAACTCCTGGAATGATAAATCAATATAATTTGGGAATTTTTGCAAATGAAAAAAATAATTTTGTAAAAGGTCAGATTTTATGTGTAAACTGGCATAACGGGGAAAAAACTGTAGAATTGTTTGATTATGAAAATATGGATTCTTATCCACCAGCAATTTTGCAAGGAGAAATTTAATTATGTACGATGATGTTGAATCAAACTTCTGGAAAGAACATTTTTCTCACCTTCAACATAAAAATATGGTTAGAACTAATGCTGAAAGACTTGCTTTTGATTCGGTTGTTTCTGAAATAGAAAAGTTTAATGGTGAAAATCCTGAACTAAATGGACTGATGGAAAATTCAGGTTCATACATAACTTGGGAAGCTTTTGTTACAAATAAAATAAAATTAAGACTTTTTTTTCAGGGACAAATAAAAGGTTCTCTTATGGAAAAACAAGGTAGTGATTTTGTAAAAATTGCAGATGCCAAATTCCCATATAATCCTTTTCCGGAAGTAAAGGAATTTTTTCAGAATAAAGATAAATATTTACAAAATCTTGCAAAAGAGAAAAAAGATAATCTTGAATCAAACATGAAAAATAAAATCACCGGGGAATTTATAAGGGCTTATCTTCAGAAAAAAATTACAGATAAAAAGATAATCTGGGATATTACTTTGCAGGAAGATGGATTCTTATTAAAAGTAAATAATTCAGGTAATGAAAAACAGTATCTGTTAAATCACCTTTCTTTTAAAAATCAGATAGATCAGATTTTCTAAAAAAAAATACTAATAAATATCACTTGCAATAATATGCAAAAAAATGTATTATTTTTGTATATTTATGCAATTTATTGGCCATAAGGAGGCGTTATATGGCAAAAGATAAAGTTGTTTTAGCTTATTCAGGTGGACTTGATACAACAGTTATCATTCCATGGCTTCAGGAAAATT
>JAKSTJ010000010.1 GCA_024402635.1 Treponema sp.
CGGCGCTATTTCTGCCGTTCAGTTTAAACCTTTATTTAAATTTATTTTTTGCACGCACCGCCGCAACAGCCTGAGCAACCGCAGCAGGTTCCAGATTTTTTGGCTTTTAAATATTTTTTGCAAAGTGATTTTGCAATTAAAGTTACAATTACAAAAAGTACAACACTAACAATTACAGTTCCCATGACGGTTATATCCTCCTTAAGGATAACCGTCAAACGAGTGTGTCAAGACTTTAAGATAGCCGAAGGCGTACATGCCTTTACACACTCGTATAACGGTTAAATTCTCTTTGATAATAACCAGCAAACTAGTGTGTCAAAGTTTTAAGCGAAGCATGCCTTTACACACTCGTATAACAGTTATATCCTCATTAATAATAACTGGCAAACTAGTGTGTCAAGGCTTTAAGCGAAGCGTGCCTTTACACACTAGTATAACGGTTAAATTCTCCTTGATAATAACTGGCAAACTAGTGTGTCAAAGTTTTAAGCGAAGCGTGCCTTTACACACTCGTATAACAGTTATATCCTCATTAATAATAACTGGCAAACTAGTGTGTCAAGGCTTTAAGATAGCCGAAGGCGTACGTGCCTTTACACACTAGTATATCGGTTATATATCTAGGATTAAATCGAACGCCAGAATAGTGTCGTTCAATTTAATCGTCGAGTTTAAGAAACTCGCTTATTTACATATTCGCAAGTGTGCGAATACATTTGTATATCCTCGAAAGTTGAGACTTTCTGCGGTATACAAATTATAGGTATCTATTTTCTATATTTATCCTTTCTACAAACCATATAAATCAATCCGGCTAAAACTACGAATCCCAATACTAATTCAATGATTCCGCCAACTCCAGCTACGGCACCAGTACAAAGGCTTCCTATCTGGTTTACGATAAATGAAATTACATAGGCAAAACCACATTCATAACCGATGGCAAACCAGAACCATTTTCTATTATTCATTTCCCGTTTGATGGCACCCATTGCAGCAAAACAAGGAGCACAAAGAAGGTTGAAGATAAGGAATGACATACCTGTTACGCCAGTGAATACAGCTGCCATATTTGCATAAGCTTCTGTTCCGCCGTAAAGGATTCCCATTGTACCAACAATGTTTTCCTTTGCCACAAGACCTGTAATTGCGGCAACTGTTGCCTGCCAGTTACCCCATCCAAGAGGCTGGAAAAGCCAGCAGAGTCCACGACCAAAATAAGCAAGAATTGAACAGTCCATCTGATCTTCTTCTAACATTCCGAATGTGCCGTCTGTCCATCCAAAGAATGAAAGGAACCAGATTACAATTGTAGAAAGAAGAATGATTGTTCCGGCTTTTTTAATAAATGACCAGCCTCGTTCCCACATTGAGCGCAGGAGGTTACCGATTGTTGGCCAGTGGTATGCAGGGAGTTCCATAACAAATGGAGCCACATCGCCGGCAAACATTTTTGTTTTCTTAAGCATAATTCCAGAACAGAGGATTGCTGCAATACCGATGAAGTAAGCTGAAGTTGCAACCCAAGCTGAACCACCGAAAATTGCTCCGGCAACCATGGCAATAAATGGAGTTTTTGCACCACAAGGAATGAAAGTTGTTGTCATAATTGTCATTTTGCGATCACGGTCACTTTCGATTGTGCGGCTTGCCATAATACCAGGAATTCCACAACCAGTTCCTACAAGCATAGGAATGAATGATTTTCCGGAAAGTCCAAAGCGGCGGAAAACCCGGTCCATAATAAAGGCAATACGAGCCATATAACCACAAGCTTCAAGGAATGCAAGCAACAGGAACAAAACCAGCATCTGTGGAACAAAGCCAAGAACAGCACCAACACCGGCAACAATTCCGTCAAGAATCAAACCTTTAAGCCAGTCGGCACAACCAATTGCATCAAGAGCAGGCTCAATCAAAGCTGGAACGCCAGGAACCCAGATTCCAAAATCTTCTGGAGCAGGGCCTTCTTCGCCGTATTTTTCTACCATTTCGTTTGCTGTGGCAACATCTTCTTCTGTAAATTCGATTGGGTCAGAAAGTTCCAGAGTTTCTTCATCCTGAACTACATAAGTAACTTCGCCGTTTTCGTAAGCTTCAAGAATTGCAGCCGTGTCCCCAAATTCTTCGCAAGCTTCTTCGTAAGCACCAGTTCCAATTCCGAATAAGTGGTATCCATCTCCAAAGAGGCCGTCATTTGCCCAGTCTGTAGCGGCCGCACCAACTGTAACCATAGAAATGTAATAAACCAGGAACATAACAACAGCAAAAATTGGAAGAGCAAGCCAGCGGTTTGTTACAACACGGTCAATTTTATCGGAAGTTGTAAGTTTGCTGGCTTTATTTTTTTTTGTTACGCAAGATTTAATAATTGATTCAATATATTTGTAGCGTTCAGCAGTAATAATTGATTCTGCATCGTCATCAAGTTCGACTTCGCATTTTTTAATATCATCTTCAATATGAGCAAGGAGGTCTGTCCCCACTGTTATTCCTTCTGCTTCCTTCAGTTGTTCTACAACTTTAGAATCCCGTTCAAAAAGCTTTACAGAATACCATCGCTGTTTTTCTTCTGGTAAATCGTGAATTACTGCTTCTTCAATATGAGCCAGGGCATGTTCTACACAAGACTCAAATCTGTGCTGATATTTCATAGCTTTTTTAGATTCCGCAGCTTTTACTGCTGCCTCAGCGGCTTCCATACAGCCTTTATTTTTAAGGGCAGAAATTTCATAAACAGGGCAGCCAAGCACTTTAGACATTTCTGCCAGGTGGATTTTGTCCCCGTTCTTCTTTACAACATCCATCATGTTTACGGCAATTACCATTGGAATACCAAGTTCAACAAGCTGAGTTGTAAGATACAAATTGCGTTCAAGGTTAGTACCATCAATAATATTCAAAATGGCATCTGGACGTTCTTTTACAAGATAATTTCTGGAAACAACTTCTTCCAAAGTATAAGGCGACAAAGAATAGATTCCAGGCAAGTCCATAATTTCTACATCTTTGTGATTTTTTAATTTGCCCGACTTCTTTTCTACAGTTACTCCAGGCCAGTTACCAACAAACTGATTTGAACCTGTAAGCGCATTAAACAATGTTGTTTTTCCCGCATTAGGATTTCCTGCAAGTGCGATTTTCATTTACTTCACCTTCCTATTTTGACTCAATTTCAATTAATTCCGCATCAGCTTTACGAACCGAAAGTTCATATCCTCTGACTGTTACTTCAACAGGATCTCCAAGTGGTGCAACTTTTCTTACAAAAACTTCTACGCCTTTGGTAAGTCCCATGTCCATAATTCTGCGCTTAATGGCGCCCTCTCCAGAAATTTTTGCAACCTTTACTGTTGTTCCCGGTTTTACTTCCTTCAATGTCATATATCCTCCTGTGTAAGCGCGCCGGCTAGAGCGCGCGGTGTTCTATAGCAAAGCGTTAAAAAAAATTGCGCGGAGCAATTTTTTAGCTTTACCTTTCATATAATTATTTTTCCTGCCAGTTCTTTGCTGATTGCAACACGCGCATCTTTAATTTGAACAATCACATTGCCGTTCATAAATGCAACAACACTAACTTGCGCGCCAACAACAAATCCAAGATTTTTAAGATGATGTTTTGTTTCTTCCAGACCGCCGATTTTTTTTACCAGATACTCTTCTCCAATTTGAGCCATGTATATAGGCATTTTTTTCTCCAAATTACACTAAGATGAAAAGCTAACAAGTACCCTTAAATAGGAGCAATTTGCGAATACTTGTTAGCAACAACTAACAGACGGGTAAAGTATAGTTAGTAATAACTAACATTGTCAAGTGGTTAGTGTTCGCTAACATAAAAATTATTTATTTACTGTAATCAATAGCAAAAGAAGAAATTTTATAGAATTCTTGAGGGAATAGTGATGATAAAAAAAGTAATTATATCCATATACAGAACTCATCATAGGCCAGACAAATTCTCTTGTTCTGGATTGCGAATCTTTTTCTTCGATGATGTAATTTGTGAAGGCTTGACATCTGCCCGAACTTCCGCACCCCCTTTGCTATTTTTGAAGATTTGGTTTATTATTAATCAAAGAGAGATTTTATGAGTAAACCTAAAACTTTAGTAATTATTCAAACTGTATCAAAAATTGGTCGTGCAATCAGTAATGTTATTGTAGCATTCAGTCTTATAATGATTGCCATTTGTCTTGCTTTGATTATTTATGTAAAAAATTCTAATTCTGATTTCCAGAAAATTTACGAATATATTCAATTGTTTAGGGTATATCAGAATTATTCTGTTTACGGTTTGTATTACTTTTTAACCAGTACAATTATTTTCTTTTCGTGGCTTGGCTTTTTAAGCGGATTATCTTCTCATTATTTTAGAAAACAGCTGGAAACTGGACATCCTTTTACAACTAAACTTTCAAAAGAACTTATGACTTTAGGAATTTTGCAGATTGTTGTTCCATTTATTGGTGCTGGATGTGATTATGCAGTAAAACTTTTGTTTGAAGCTGTTTCTCATGAATGTTATTTTATTGATATGAAAATTCTTTTTAATATTTCTCTTGGAGTATTTTATATTCTTACTTCTTTTATCTGCAAATATGGAACAGAATTACTTTTTAGAGAAAACAATCCTATTGCAGTAAACAATTAGTATTATTAATTGATAAACCTAATGCTTTAGGTTATAATCTTTTTCATGTCTAGAAAAACTGAAAATATCTTTCTTGAAATTAACGAATTGAATCGTTTACAGAATAATCTGGAATCTATGGCAAAAGAATTGGATAACCGGGAATTAATGGATATTCAATTTGAAATGGGACAAAGATTAAAGTCTCTGAAATTCTGGATTGAATCTCTTTATTTATACAATGGAAAATCTACCAGTAATGCAAAGAAAACTTCCAGCAGGGAAAATGGAAAACTTGGGGGAAGGCCGCCAAAAGAAATTACTGCCGCCAGAAAAGAAATTGTAGAAATTGAAAAAAATATTTTACCGGAAATTGAGCATTCTCTAAAAATGACTGATGATCTGGATGAAGAAGAAAAACTTAATCAGCAGAAACTTACCTTGAATAAAAAAATGGATGAGTTGAAAGAAACTGTGGCTAAATGGCAGGCTGCAAGAATATGCTGATTGTAACTTAGTTATTAATATTATATGATATACTTCCCAATATATTTAATAGGTTATTCAGATGAATTTTTCTGTTAGTTTTTTTATTAATAGTATTCTCTTAGGTGTTGGACTTGCAATGGATGCTTTTTCTGTATCTCTTGCGAATGGGTTAAATGAACCTAAGATGAAAGGTGGAAGAATGAGCTTGATTGCTGGAACTTATGCATTCTTTCAGTTTTTAATGCCTGTTATTGGATGGGTTTGTGTTCATACTGTTGTAGTTTATTTTAATAAGTTCCAGAAATTTATTCCCTGGATTGCTTTAATTTTATTGCTTTATATTGGCGGTAAAATGCTTATTGAGGGAATTAAGGGTGATGATGATTCTGAAAAAAAAGAAACTCATCTGGCCTTTTCTACATTGATTGTTCAGGGAATTGCTACTTCAATTGATGCTTTGTCGGTTGGATTTACAATTTCTGAATATAGTGTTGCTGAAGCATTAATTGCTTCTCTTATAATTGCAATTACAACTTACGGTATTTGTATGGCCGGTTTGTTAATTGGTAAAAAAATGGGAACAAAATTAAGCAATAAGGCAGCAATCCTCGGGGGAGTTATACTAATCGGAATTGG
Source organism: Treponema sp. (assembly GCA_024402635.1). Lineage (GTDB taxonomy): Bacteria > Spirochaetota > Spirochaetia > Treponematales > Treponemataceae > Treponema_D. The sequence continues at coordinate 5,762 of JAKSTJ010000010.1, forward strand.
AATTGAGATTTTTGTTAAAGGGGTTTTCTTTTAATAAAAACAAAGAGGATTAAATGAGCGAAAATAAAACTGGATTGATTATGGAAGGCGGTGCTATGCGAGGTATGTTTACTGCTGGTGTAACAGACGTTCTTCTTGAAAATAACATAACTTTTGATGGTGCTATTGGTGTTAGTGCTGGAGCAACTTTTGGGTGTAACTTTAAATCCAGACAGATTGGACGAGCTATTCGTTATAATAAGATTTATGCAAAAGACAAAAGATACTGCAGTCTTAGATCTTTAATTAAAACTGGAGATCTTTATAATGCAGAATTCTGTTATAAAACTCTTCCAAACGAACTTGATATTTTTGATTACGATATTTTTAGAAAGAATCCAATGGAATTTTATGTAACTGCCACAGATTGCGAAACTGGAAAAGCAGTTTATAAAGAAATCAGTTCTCTTTCTGATGATGAAATGCTTGCCTGGATTAGAGCCAGTGCTTCTATGCCTTTGGTTTCTAAAATTGTTGAAGTTGAAAATTACAAACTTCTGGATGGTGGAATTGCTGATTCTATTCCTTTACAGTATTTTGAAAGTCTTGGATTTAATAAAAATGTTGTAATTTTAACTCAGCCAAGAGATTACAGAAAAGGTCCTAATAAAATGCTTCCTTTTGCTAAAATAGCATTAAAAAAATATCCGAATATTATTGAAGCAATGGCTAAGCGTCATGAATTTTATAATTTTGAAAAAGATTATGTTTTCGGAAAAGCTGACCGTAATGAAATTCTTGTAATTTGTCCGGAAAAATCTCTGGATATTAAGAGAACTGAAAAAGATCCTAGAGAATTGCAGCGTTGTTATGATGCTGGTCGTCTTGCGGCAAAAACAAGAATTCAGGAAATAAAAGATTTTCTTAAACACTAAGTTTTTGCAATTAAAAAGGAGAGGAGTCTTCTTATGATTAATTTTACTGTGGGTCCTGTTCAAATGGATGAAGAAACCAGACAGCTTGGTTCTGATCAGATTCCATATTTTAGAACTCCAGAATTTTCTTTAATTATGAAAGAAAACGAAAACCTGTTGTGCAAATTTTTTGATGCACCGGAAAATTCCAGAGTTGTATTTATGACAGGTTCGGGAACTGCTTCTATGGAAGGTGGAGTAATGAATTTTTTTACTTCACAGGATAAAGTTCTTGTTGTAAATGGCGGTAGTTTTGGTCATAGACTTGTAGAATTGTGTCAGATTCACCAGGTTCCATATACAGAAATTAAACTGGAATATGGCGTTCCTTTAAGAGAAAAAGATCTTGCTGGTTTTGAAAATCAAGGATATACAGGATTTTTAATTCAATTGTGCGAAACTTCTACTGGTGTTTTGTATGATATGAATATGATTGGAAACTTCTGTTGCAGAAATAACATTTTCTTATTTGTTGATGCAGTTTCTGGTTTTATGGCAGATCCGGTTTCTATGAAAAAAATGCATATTAATGCAGTAATTACAGGTAGTCAGAAAGCACTGGCACTTCCTCCTTCTATGAGTTTTACTGTTCTTGATGAAAAGGCAGTTGAACGCTGTAAAAAAATAAATGTAAGAAGTTTGTATTTTAATTATCCGGATTATCTTTTAAATGGAGAAAGAGGACAGACTCCTTTTACACCTGCAGTTGGAACTTGTATTATGCTTAATGAAAAATTAAAGCGTATTGAAAAAACCGGTGGAATTGAAAATCAGAATAGGCTGGCAAAAGAAAGAGCTGATTATTTTAGAAGCAGAATTAAAGATTTGCCTTTAAAATTATTTTCGGATGAAAAAGATTCTTCAAATTGTGTAACAGCCCTGGAAGTTCAGAATGGTCAGTCGGCATATGAAATTTTTACTGAAATAAAAGATAAATATAATATGTGGATTTGTCCAAATGGTGGAGAACTTAAGGATAGAGTCTTTAGAGTAGGCCATATTGGAAATATTACTAAAGATGAGTTGGATTTGCTTGTTGAAGTTCTTCATAAAGTATGTAAAATATAAAAAAAATCAGGACAAAAAAGTTGAAAAAAGTAATTACATACGGAACTTTTGATTTAATTCATTATGGTCATATAAGATTGCTGGAACGGGCAAAAAAATTGGGAGATTACTTAATTGTTGGTGTAACTTCTGATGATTTTGATAAAGCCCGTGGAAAAATAAATGTTCAGCAAAGTATTACCCAGAGAGTTGAAGCATTATTAGCGACAGGAATTCCAGATAAAATTATTCTTGAAGAATATGAAGGTCAGAAGATTGATGACATTAAACGTTATGGCGTTGATATTTTTACAGTTGGATCTGATTGGAAAGGAACTTTTGATTATTTAAATGAATATTGTGAAGTTGTATATCTTGATAGAACTGAAGGAATTTCAAGTTCCGAAATTCGTACTGAAAAACAGAAAGTCAGATTAGGAATTATCGGTGATGATTTTCATCTTATAAAAAAATATTCAAGAGAATGTAAATATGTTAATGGTCTGGAACTGGCTGGTTTGTGTACTTCCAGAAAAGAACTTGCATCTGAAAAAATTCCTGATTTAGATTTTATTACAGATAATTACAATGAACTTTTAGAAAAATGCGATGCAGTTTATATAGTGTCACATCCTGCTGAACATTACGAATATATAAAAAAAGCCCTTCTTGAAAAAAAACATGTAATTTGCGAAACTCCGGTTTCTCTTTCAGGAAAGCAGACATCGGAACTTTTTGAAATTGCAGAAAAAAATAATTGTGTTCTAATGGAAGGAATAAAGACTGCCTATGCTCTTGCTTTTGAAAGATTGAACCTTTTAATAAAATCTGGAGTTATTGGTGATATTGTTTCTGTTGATGCAACCTGTACAAGTTTAAAAGCACCCAGATTATATAATGAAGATGGAATTCTTCAGTGGGGAAGTCTTGCTTCATGGGGAGCTTATGCAATGCTTCCGATTTTTGATTTTTTAGGAACTGATATTGTTGAAACAAAAATTCAGACAAAGTTGCTGGAAAAAGATTACGATTTATTTACAAAAGTTAGTTTTGTTTTCCCTCATAGTGTTGCTTCAATTAAAGTTGGAAATGGTGTTAAATCGGAAGGGGAATTGATAATTTCTGGAACAAAAGGTTATATTTACGTTCCTGCTCCATGGTGGAAAACTGATTATTTTGAAGTAAGATATGAAAATCTTCAGGAAAATAAAAGATATTTTTATCAGCTGGAAGGGGAAGGAATTAGAAATATGCTGGTAAGTTTTCTGAAAACAATTAATGGAGATAAATTTACCAATATTTCGAAAGAGTTTAGTATTATAGTCAGCAATATAATTGAACAGTTTGAAGAACAAAAAGATATTATTATTTTATAAATTCTTAGGAATTCTGGAGAGTACAATAGAAACTGGGCTGAAATTTTTTTATGGGAGATAAACATGGTAAATGCAGTTATTTTTGACTTAGATGGAACAATAATTGATACTGAAAAATATTTCCGAATCTGCTGGCCACAAGCTTTTGAACATTTTGGATATAAAATGACAGATGAACAGTATCTTTCTATTCGGTCTTTAGGAAAACCATTTGTTCAGAAAACCTTAAAAGATTTTAGCGGTGACAGTAATTTTGATTATGATAAAGTTGTTGCCTATCGTTCGGAATTAATGGAAAAAATGATTGAGCAAAATGGTTTGCAGATAAAAAAAGGTGCTGTAGAGCTGCTGGAATTCTTAAAGAAAAAAAATATTGTACGGGCAATTGCAACTGCATCTCCTGTAGACCGATCTGAACGTTATTTAAGAAAAATCGGGCTTTTAGAATATTTTGACAGAATCATTTCTGCACGAAATATGAAAGAAGGAAAACCTTCTCCAGATGTATATTCTTTTGCCTGCAAAGAATTGAATTTTGCTCCAGAAAATTGTTTTGCAGTAGAAGATTCCCCGAATGGAGTTTTAAGTGCATACAGAGCCGGATGTAAAGTAATTATGGTTCCAGATCAGTCTGAACCGGATTCTGAAACAGAAAAACTTCTTTTTGCAAAAGCAGATAATCTTGAAAAAATAATTGATTTATTTTGAGAAAGAAATATAAGATAGAAACTGAAATAGCGCATACTTTTTATTGGAGAGATTTATGAAAAAAATTGGAATTGGATTATTAGTTTTATTTTGTTTTGGTTTAGTTTCCTGTTTTTCAAGAGAACCGGTTGATCAGGCAGCTGCAGAAGAATATGTAAAAAATCTTACAGAAGAAGAAATTGTTAAAAAGAACAGTTCTTCAAAATTTTCTTATTCTAAAAGTACAATTGGAAATAAAGTAAAACTTTCTGTAAAAAGATTTAACGGTGTAGAAGAAACTTACGTTGTAAAAACTAATTCAGCAGGTAAAAAAATAAAGGTTTCCAGCAATGTTCAGCAGGGCTCAATAAGAATTGTTTTATGTGATTCAAAAAAAATTGTTCATGAATTTGAAATAGGAAAAGACGAAACTTTTGAAATTCCTTCTTCATCAGAAAAAATGATTTTGAAAACTGCAGGAAAGGATGCTGCTTATTCAATCGTAATTGAATGGGAAAGTGGAATAAATCTTGAAAACGAAAGTCCAAAAGATTTCCAGATTGTTCCTAAACGAAAAAATGATTTTGAAACTTTTAGTATTTAGTTTTTATGTGAAAAATAAATTTGTCTTGTAATTATAGAGAATCATAAGATTTTTTTGAGAATTTGTATCTTAAAATTAAAATATCATATTAAAAAACGGGAATGATATTATGATTTTAGGACTTCAGTTGTTAAGGCTGCCAAAGAAGTTGCTTCAAAAGTGGACTGTATTGATTTGATTGTAACTTACGAAGGAAAAGTATATCCTTGGTAGTAAATAATCACTATATTTAAAGCAGGAGTTCATATGAAAATTGCGGTTACCTATGATTTTATGACAGGAAATGTTTTTCAGCATTTTGGAAAAACTCAGAATTTTAAAATATATGACGCAGAAAATAATCAGATTTTAAAATCACAGATTATTGATAACGGTGGATTTGGACATCACGATCTGGCAACTTATCTAAAAAATCTGGGAGTTGAAGTATTATTGTTAGGAAACCGTGGACAAGGTGCTGTGGATGCTTTAAATAATGCTGGCATTAAACAGTATGCCGGCATTGTTGGTAATGCTGACAATGCAGTTAAGGCTTTTTTAGAAGGAAAGCTTATTTTTAATAACAATGCAATGTGTCAGCATAACCACGAACATAAGGAATAGATTTTTATGGAAGAATGTGACCTGCTGAAAGATAAAGCTTGTACCATTCTTCGTGAGAAAGAACAATTTCGCTGCCTTGAATAATTTCTTTAAGGCGGTTTTCATTTGTTGTTCCTGCAATTACCTGCATTTGAGCCGGATGTCTTGTTATCCAAGCAGTTGAAATTGCAGTTGTGGAAACCTGATATTTTGCGGCAAGTTCATCCAATGTTTTATTTAATTCAGGAAATTTTGGACTTCCTAAAAAACAACCCTGCCAGTTTTCCATCTGGAATGGAGACCAGGCTTGAATTGTCATATCTTTAAGACGGGAATAATCAAGAACACTACCATCACGATCGGCAGAGCCATCAGAAGTCATATTAACTTCAAGACCATTGGCAATCATGTTAGAAACTGGAATGCTGAACTGAAGCTGATTAATAATAAGATCCTGTTTTACTGATTTTTTTAAAAGCTCAATCTGCATTGGTTTATGATTTGAAACACCAAAATGGCGGACTTTTCCAGAAGTTTCCAATTCATCAAAAGCAGCGGCAACTTCTTCTGGCTCAACCAATGCATCTGGACGATGGAGAAGAAGAATATCCAGATATTCAGTATTTAGTCTTTTTAAACTGCCTTCAACTGCATTAATAATATAATCTTTTGTAAAGCAATAGTGAGGGGTTGCAGCTTTAGTATTAATTCCACATTTTGACTGAATAATCAGCTGGTCTCGTTTAATTGATTTATCATTTTTCAGAGCATTTCCAAAAACTTCTTCAGATTTTCCGCCACCGTAAATATCTGCATGATCAAAAAAATTTGCTTCCATTTCCAGCGCTTTGTGAATGAAATGGTTCATTTCTTCTGGAGATTTTTCTGCAAGTCTCATACATCCAGGAACAATTGCCGGAACTTTTTGATTTGTATTTCCAAGCTTTACAAATTTCATAAATAATCCTCATTTCTGTATAGAATATATAATCATTTTATTACAGATTGTTGGAAATCATTGAATAAAAATAGTTATTTATCTTACAAAGATTTATTGGTGATTTATGAAGAAAAGTCTTGTGAAATAAGTTTTATGGTAGTAAACTGTGGGTGAAGTGAGTTTATAATATTTATCTGCAAGTTTTGAGGATTCTATTTTGAGTATAAATATTATATCTTTTCTAAGATCTTCAAGAAATCTTTTTTTAAAAAGATTGTTTCACTTTTCTGCATGGTGGATTTATCAAAAAAATCGTTTTCATCAGACTCAATTAAAAGACTCTTTATATACCAGCGAATATAAAAAATATATTAACTGCTTAAAAAAAGAAAACAATGTAAAACAACACTACAGGCAGTTAAAAGAATTTCTTTCCTCATCTTTTAAATTAATATCAGATAATTTAATTCAGACAGATGATGTTTTTGTTCCAATTGTTTTTGTTGTTGTTCGAAATGAATTGGAAAGAATGAAGATTTTTCTTGAACATTATCGAAAACTTGGAATCAAAAATTTTATTATTCTGGATAATGGCTCTGATGATGGTACAGTGGAATATCTGGAAAAGCAGGAAGGAACCAAAATTTATCAGATTCTGGAAAAATTTCAAACTCAAAAAAAAGAATCATGGCTGGAAAAACTGCTTGTAATGGAAGGAATGAATCGTTGGTGTCTGGTAGTTGATTCAGATGAACTTCTTGATTTTATTGGCAGCGAAAATCATTCAATTAATCAAATTATACAAAAAGCTTCAGATGCTGGTTACAAAAGAATCTGGGGATTTCTGCTTGATATGTATTCCAAAGATCCTCTATTTTCGCAAAACAGTTTTAATCTTTCAATGATAGAGAATTTAAGATTTTTTGATAAAAATTCATATGAACTGTTCTGTGTAAAAGGTAAGAACAAAAATGATTTGATTTTTGGTGGTCCAAGAGCCCGAGTTTTTAATATAAAACCGGCATTAAGCAAACAGGCAATTTTTTTCTACGAAGAAAATGTTTTATATAGTAACTGCCATTTTCTTTCTCCAACAGTTAAATGGGGTGAAATTCCATGCTGGTTTGTTTTAAGACATTATAAATTTTCTCAGACAGATAAAATGGAATATGAAAGACGTATTTCAGAAAAAGGTTTTTATAACAACAGTCAGGAATATCGCATCATAATGGATAAAATTAATAGACAGAATGATGGGATGTATTATGAAGATTCTGTGGAATATAAAGATTCAGAATCTTTAAAATGTTTACCATTTATCACAGAAATTCCATGGTAGTTGGAGAAGAAAATGAAGACAAAAAAAATAAACTCAGTAGTACTTCAGGGATATCTTCACGATGCAAATTTTGGAGATATTCTATCCGGTTATTTATTTTATAAAAGATGTCAGAATGCTGGATTCCAGAAAATAGATTTTTTTCAATTCAGAAATTTAGGAATAGGAGATTTTTTCCGTAAGCAGACAGGTTATACCGTAAAGAAGAATTTATTGTCTTGTTTAAAATCAGATGCCTTTGTAATAATTTCTGGTGGCAGTTTCTGGAATGATAAAAGAAATTCTCATGATGCTTTAGTTAGATTTGCCAGATTTATTTTTCCAGCTTTGATTTATCAGTTAAGACGTAAACCAGTTTATATTTTAGGTGTTGGCGGAGGTCCTGTAGATACTCTCTGGCTTAGAAAAAAAATGATAAAAGTAATCAATAAATCAAAAATAGTTACTTTCCGTGATGATAGTACTAAAAAAATTTTTGATGACTATGGTGTAAAAAAGGAAACAGTTGTTACTGCCGACACAATGCTTACTATTAGAAAAGAAATGCTGGATCCTTTTGAAGAAAGTGAAAAACTTAACAAAATTGCTGAAGGAAGAAAAAAAATACTTTTGCATTTGCCAGATGGAGTTAATGAAAATTCCTGTGTTGCAGAAAAAATTCTTCCTGGATTAATTCAATTTCTTTGTGAACATAAGGAATATCTTTTAGTAATAAGTAATGATAATAAAAGAGATCTTGGAGAAGAAGAAAAATATCAAAATGAAAGAATTCGAATTCTTTTAAAAGATGCTGCATTGAATTTTTATGAATATAAATATCATGACAGCTGGCAGATGTGTTCTCTGATTAATGAAATGGATTGTGTAATTACTCTTAAACTTCACGTTGGTGTTGTATCCTGTGCATTAGGAAAAAGTGTAGTTTCATTTCCTGTCCATAGAGAAAAAACTGATAATTTTTACAGAATGATTAATCAGTCAGAACGCTGCATAAATATGAGAAAACTGGAAAAAGAAATGGTTTATGGACAATTATGCAGATTTATTAATCAGCCGGTTTATATTTCAGAAGAGTTGCGAACTGAAGCAGAAAAGAATCTTGCAGCATTGGACCAGATTATTGAAAAATAATTAACCAGGTAAAAAGCATGATTGTATGGAGAAAAAATGAAAATCACTGTTGTTGGAATAGGTTACGTAGGTTTATCTAATGCAATTTTATTAGCTCAAAAAAATACTGTATATGCTCTTGATGTTAATAAAGAAAAAGTAGATTTAGTTAATAAACGAATTTCTCCTATACAAGATAAAGAAATCGAAGAATATCTTAAAACAAAACCTCTGGATTTAACTGCTACTACAGATGAAAAAACAGCTTTTGAAAAATCAGATTTTATAGTTATTGCAGCCCCTACTAATTATGATTCAGAAAAGAATTATTTTGATACTTCAGTTGTTGAATCAGTTATTAATCAGGTTGTTAAAATTAATCCTCAGGCTGTGATGGTAATAAAATCTACAATTCCAGTAGGATTTACAGAATATATAAAAAGAAAAACCGGAAGCGAAAATATTTTTTTTAGTCCAGAATTTTTAAGAGAAAGCAAGGCGTTATATGATAATCTGTATCCTTCAAGAATAGTTGTGGGAGTAGACTTAAACAATAAAAAATTAGTTGAAGCGGCAAATGTCTTTGTAAATTTATTAAAGCAAGGGGCTTTAAAATCAGATATTAAAACATTGATTATGGGATCTTCCGAAGCTGAATCTGTAAAATTGTTTGCAAATACATATCTCGCATTAAGAGTCAGTTATTTTAATGAACTGGATACTTATGCAGAAATTAAACAGTTAGACACAAAATCTATTATTGAAGGGGTTTGTCTGGATCCTCGAATTGGAGATTTTTATAATAACCCAAGTTTTGGATATGGTGGATATTGTCTTCCAAAAGATACAAAACAGTTACTGGCAAATTACAACGATATTCCTCAGAATCTGATTCTTGCAATAGTTGAATCAAACAAAACCAGAAAGGATTTTATAGCAGAAAGAGTTTATGAAAAGGCTGAATCCTTACTTAAACAAAATAAGTTTTATGGCGAAGAAAAACTGGTGATTGGTGTGTACCGATTAACTATGAAGTTAAATTCAGATAATTTCAGACATAGTTCAATTCATGGAATAATGAAAAGATTAAAGGAAAAAGGCGCTGAAATTATTATTTATGAACCAGGCATGGATGACGGAGACATTTTCTTTGGAAACCGAATTGTAAATAATTTAAATGAATTTAAGAAAAAATCGGCTCTGATAATTGCAAACAGATATGATTCCTGTCTGTATGATGTAAAGGAAAAACTTTATACAAGAGATTTATTTCAGAGAGATTAGTCAGATTCTTTTTTCATACTTAAAATCCATAAAAGTCTTTTTATGATTTCGGGAAGAATTTTATGAATCAGTTCTGTATTTTTATTATCCGGATCAATACATACAATTTCTTCCATTAAATCACTCATAACCGGAGGAAATGAATTAAAAAGCTGTAATATTTCTTTTTGAGAATATTGTTTGTGCTGTAATGAAGGATTGTTTTCAGCTAATTTTTCTGCGGGGTAAAATTTGCAGGGTTTAAAAACCGGCTGGCCATTTTTTCCAGAGTTTGCGCAGGCTCCAAATAACCGGCAGATGGAAGGACGGCCACCATAAATTGTACAGTGAAGGGGAGAATTTTCATTCCAGAATTTACAGCCTTTATTATGAGGAAAAGGAAAATCTCCATCACAAACTTTTATAGCAACTTCCTTTTGATTTTCAATTAACCAGGCTGCCATATACAATGCTTCACTAATCAATAAATCCGGTTCAAAATTTCTGCAGCACTCACCACAGCTTTCAGGACAAAAAAAACTGGATTCTTTGTACCATTTATTCTGTTTTTCCTGAATGTTTTGGTAACACTTTTCAATAGAACTGATAATTTCGGACTCTAGTGTTCCTTCAAGTTCACCAACAATTTTTAACATAAATTCCTTTAAGCAAAAAAAAAGAGGCCGTAAACATTCCTCTAAAGACACAATTGTCCTTAGAAAAATATTTACGACCTCTTTGCCGTAGAAAATAGAATAATTACCTGAAAAAAAATGGTCAAGTAGGCTTAAGATTTAAAAATTAAATTTTGTTATTTTCTTGAAAATGGGATTTTGTTCTATATAATATATATTATGAAGAAAGAATTGTAGGATTTGATCCTGATTTAAGCAAATATGAAAAAGGTGAATACAAAATAAGATTGTACTACAAAGACCGATGTATTTATAAAACAAGTTATTATGTAAACTAGAAATTTGACAATATTAAATACAAGGAATATAATTAGATTCTCAATTCAACAAGTTAATAGCAAAAAGTTTCTTGATTAGTTAAAAGTGTGTTTGATTATTTGTTTTACGTAAAAAGAGGCTGATTATGAGAAATGCTATTAAACTTCTATTTATTAATATTATTGTCCTGTCTTTTACTTCTTGTTCCGTAATGATAAGTGATTTAAAAAACTGTACTAAAGGTTCAGTTTATATTGTTGAACACTATCAGGAAATTCCAGCTGAATACAGAAAAACTGAAACTGGTTATGAACAGACTAATCTGGTAAAAGATGAAAATGATAATCTTGTTCCAGGTTATGTTCTTTTTGAAACTGAAAAACTTCACGGTGAACCAGAATCTTTAACTGAGGCTCTTCCAAAATCATATACAGGTTTTAGTTCACAGCCTTTTGAACAGCAGTCAATTGAAACAGATGGATCTACAGTAATTAAAATCTACTATAATCGTAATGATGTTACTCTTACAATTTCCATTGGTGACGGAATGTGGAATTATCTTCAGAAGAAACAAGACGATTCTATCCAGGAAGATAATACAAACCGTATTTTTACAAAGAAATATGGTTCTTTAACAGGTTCTGATATTGCTGATTTGTTTGCATCTGCAGGTAAAAAAAGCTGTGTTTTAACAAAATTTATTCTTTCAGATGGTAGTAATATTTCAGTCTTACCAGATAGTTTCCCAGCAAACGATGAAACTTATACAGCTGTTTGGGAAGAAGGAAAACCTGCAAATTATAAAGTTATTCATCATTTTGAAAAAATTGAATGTACAGATAGTACAGTTGAATCTGATGAAAATTATGAAGTTAATTCTGATTTAACAAATATTATGCAGGGTGTTCCAGAAATGGAAACTGAAACTCAGAGTTGTGTTGCTTCAATTCCAGGTTTTACTGCAAAGCCTCACTCGGAACAAGAAATTTCTTCCGCTGGATCTACAGTTGTAAACATTTTTTATGTAAGAAATCCATATACAATTACAATTTCTACAGATGAAGGCCTTTGGAATTATGATGAATGGAAAGCTGATAAATCAAATGTAACTCAGAATACAGCGCCAAAAAACCTGAACGGAAAATTCGGATGGACAATTGACTGGACAGTTCTTTCCTCATTAAAGAAAACTGGAATGAATCTTGTTTCGTTAAAAAATGATGTAACTGGTGAATCAGTAAAACTTGAAAAACTTCCAGATTCAATTCCTGCAATGAGTCTAAGTTATACTGCTCAATGGAATAAAAAATCTGCCGTTTCTTATGAAGTTAAATTCTTAACAGAAAAAGCTGACAGTACTGATTCTGAAGATACAAATAATTATGTTGTTCATAGTTATGACAGAAGTTTATCTGGAACTCCAGAATATTTTACAGAAGCTGTTGCTAAAGAAATACCTGGTTTTACTGCTAAAGAAATTGTTCAGGAAGAAATTAAAGAAGACGGAACTACAGTTGTAAAGGTTTATTATGTCCGTAATTCATACAAAATTACTTTTGATTTAAATGGCGGTTATTGGAATTATATTGATTATAGAGATGATAAATCGTTAACTCCAGATTCAGTTTCAAAAGAAATAAACGGTAAATACGAATCAGAAATTATTCTTCCAGATTGCAGTAAAATTGGAAAGCGAGCAAATAATTTCTTAGGTTGGAAAGTTACTGGTGATTCAACTCTTTATTCAAATGACGAACTTTCTTTGAAACTTGAGAAATATGATTCTAAAAACCTGATTGTTCAGGCACAGTGGGAAAAAGGAACTGGTTATGAATATACAGTCCGCCATTGGTTTGAAAAAGCCGACAGCAAAGACAATTCAAATGTTTCAAATTATGAATTAAACGAAGATTTTACTCAGATTGAATTAGGCGAAGAAATTGGTGATTTTACAGAAGCAGTTGCAAAAACAGTAGAAGGTTTTACTGTAAAACCATTTGAACAGAAAAGTATTACTGGTAATAAGAAAGAAACAATTGATATTTTCTATACACGTAATTCATCAAAATTCATTTTCGATGCAAACGGCGGAAATATTTCTGAAGGTCAGAATGAATATACTGGAAAATACGGTTTAATTTTTGATTCTGAAAATACTCCAAAAGCAACAAAATCTGGCTGGACCTTTGGCGGCTGGACATATAAAGGAAAACTTGTAACAAATACAGATTTACAGATTGAAAATCAGGAATTTGGAATTGAAAATAAAACTTTCCAGGCATATTGGATTTCAACAATTTCGGTAAAAACTTTAAGCACATTTGGTGACATTGTTTTGACAAAACAGCAGGATTCAAAAAATATTACCTGTTCTGTAACATTGCCACAAGGATATGAAAGTCAGAACTGGAGTTATAAATGGTACGTTGATGGTGTTTATACCAGTGATGAAACTGTATTTACAAGAACTCCAGAAGTGTTAGGAAAAGGTGTTCATACAATTACTCTTAAAGCAACTATGAACGGTCAGAATTTTACGCAGCGTGTAACTGCAACAGTAGAATAATTTGGAGGCAGCTATGAAAACACGAAAACTATTCTTATTAATTTCATTTTTATCATTGATTTTGTCTGGATGTAACAATGTTGTAACTTCATCAGCAAATAATACTAACGGCAAAGCAAAAATCAGTATTTCATTAACCGACAGTTATTCAAGAACTGCCATTCCTGTTTTTGACTGGGACGATTTTACTTATGAAATGATTGCCGTTCAGAATCCGGGGGAATCAACTCAGAAAGAGCCTGAGACTTTATTTGAAGATAGAACTTATGAAAATCTTGTTCGTGGTATTGAACTTGATGCAGCTAAATATAAGTTTGTTTTAAATGCATATAAAGATTCACAAAAAGTTTTATCTGGAATTCAGACAGTGGATTTATCTTCTGGAAATGTGAATCTTTCTTTTTTAATGTATTCTGTTGATGGTGGAAAAGGAAGTGCAGCAGTAAAAATTATTTATCCAATGGAAAATCCTGTTTCAAAAATAGTTGCATATACAAGCAGTGAAATTTTTGATGAACAGCCTGAATCAGGACAATCTGTTAAAGAACTTTCCAGTAGAATTGTTTCTGGAAAAATGGAATCAGTTTATGAAGTTTCAAATCTGAATTCTAACAGAGAACAATATGCAATCATCAAATTCTATGATTCAAATAATGCATTGGTATATTCTTGTGCCGAAAGTCTTATAATTCTTGGGGGATGTGTTTCAAGATCAACTGTAGAAATTAAAGATGAAGACTGGCATACATATATTTGTACTGTAACTCTAAAGAAAGATGATGAAGGATGGGCTTCTTCAGGAAAAACAGTTTCTCTTGTTAATAAAACAAATTCAACTAAAGTTTATCCATTAAGTGATTCAGCCGGTGGAAAATTCAAAGCTTCGGTAGCAGAAGGAATTTATTACGTTTATGTAAATAATGAAAATACTGGAATTGAGTTTAATTCAGTAAATAAAAATGTAAATGTAAATTATTACACAGTTTCAATGGACGCTGTAAAAAAATGTACAATGAATCCTGTTTCTGGCGGCATCAATATGGAAGAAAATATTGCAGTTGTTCAGGAAGGAAAGGAATTTTCATATAAACTTAGTCTTTCAAAAGGATATGAAACCAGTAGTTTAGTTGTTAAACACAATGGAACTGCAATACCTGGAGTTGAATTTGAAAAGAACGTAACAATTGATTCTGTAAATCAGCCGGTTAAAATCCTTGCAGAAGGAATAAATCCTATTACATATACAATCAGTTATAGCGATAACAATGTTGCATTTGAACCAAGAAAAGTTGCAAATCTTGCTTACTGGTATAAATACGGAACAACTTATACTCCTCCAGTTTCTTTTACAGCTGAAGATGTAGTAGTTCTTCCTGCAATTGAAAATATTCGAAAAGATAATAATTACTTTGATGCATGGACAGATTCTAAAGGAAATACAGTAATTGATACAAAGGGTATTTATGAGAATCTTGTTTTGAATGCCAACTGGAAAGATGCTCCAAAGGTAGATGATGAAAATAAAGTTATCTATGCAAATGGATTCAATCTTTTAATTAAAGCCAGCGACAACAAAAATACTCAAACTTTAGTTTACATTGATTACAACGGAAACGGAATTAAGGAAAATGATGATACTCAGATTACCTGTAATAATATTTCTACTGGTATAAATAATGACTTTACTGGTTATGAACTTAGAGCCGGCAGTATGACAGGTGATTATATTCCAAAGTCTGATTTTACATTTACAATGACAGGCGGAAATATTTCTGGTATTTACGGACTTAATTCTAAAACTCAGAAATACAAGAACAAGTCTACACTTAATATTAGTGGAACTGCTGTAATTGGAAAAATTGTAGATCAGAGTTCAAAAGTTAATGCTGATTCTACAACTTCAACTTATGCAAAATCTGTAACAGGAATTATGCTGGATACTTTATCAGCAGAAAGAGTTTACATTGTTAATCAGATGAACAACTTGAATGATGCGGCAAAATCTCCTTATGCAATTACTTGTGTTACAGAAAACAATTATGAAATTGACAGAGAACATATTGTTGCAGAAATTGCAAACAGTAATTTTGCAACTCTGGCTAATTTTACCTGCTGGAATGTAAATGCTGAAGATCCTGATAAAGTTGTTTATAAACAGATTCTTTTGTCTCACAAAGAAGAAAATGTAAACAGCGTAACAAGAACTTATATTAGAATGGCAGATGATTCTGGTATTGTTTTGCCAAAAGCAGACGAAATTATCTGGGATGAAGTAAACAATGAATTTAATCTTGGTGCAGATTCCGTTCAAAAGCCATGTTCAGTTTTCTCATTATCTGTTGAAAATGGTACATTCAGAGTTAATGAAAGAACAACAATCACAAATAATAAAACAGATGCTGATTTAGCCATCGAAAAAACATTAACTTACATGGCACAGCCAACTCCTATAACTTATGTAGAAAAATTAAGTTTTGAAGAAAATTATGTATATATGCAGGTTTTATCATCAGCAGACCTTTTGACACCAGCCAGCGTTAATAATTTCCTTTCGCAGGTTTTCTTTAAGAAAATTGATGGCACAAAAGCAATCAAAGTTTCTGTAAACATTGAAACAGTTCCTGCAAAATATATTTTAGGCACTGGTGATGGTGCTGGAGGATCAGAGTTCAAATATTTTAATGGAAGTTTCTACAAGAGATACTATAAAGCCAACGATACTACTGATGGTTACAGCAATACAACATTAGATAGTGGTGATCCAGATAATATTGGTAAAATTGTTAATCTTATAAGCTGGACTAATTCCTACAAAAAAGCAAAACAAAAAACCTTTAATGGACTTAAAGGTTATCTGATGAATATTACTTCAGAAGTAGAAAATAACTACATTTATGATACTTTCTATAAACTTAATCCTGATCAGTTGAGTTGGGCTGGAGGAGCAGCATTCATTCCTGCTATGACTACTCCAGGTATGATTACAGGTGAAAATGTACTTTGCTGGGATCAGGATACTACAGCATTACTTGCAGATAATGCTACAATTAATGAAACAACTGGCTTAAATAGTAAGTGGAAAGCTAATAAATGGTACTGGCAGGCAGGACCGGAAGCTGGTATGTGTTTCTGGGGAACTGCTGTAGCAAATGATGAAGAAAGTGCTGCAAATGGAAAAATTGAAGGTGTATTTGAACGATGGAACAATTCAAAATATCTTCACAGGGACCTTTGGGATACTAATTTGGAAACAACAGATCCAACTAAACTGCTTAAAGGTCGGGAAGGAGAAGAACCAAATACACCTAAAACAACTACTGTAAATAAAGTTGTAATAAATACTACAGATGAACCTTGTCTCCAGTTCCTTTCAGGAAAACTTGTTACAACTAAGGGAACTTATCTTGCAAATGGTTTCTGGAATAATCTTAAAGATTCTAATAGTCAGTCTGATGGTTACGGAAGTACAGGCTATATTGTAGAGTTTACTCCATACGAAACAGAATATGGAAAACAGGTTGCAAACTATCAGGCAATTAAGAGAACTTCAACTTACTAATCAGGAGGTAGAACTATGAAGAAAATTATTTTAGCAGTTTTAGTATTATTCGCCATAACTTCGACATTATTTTGCCAGGAAGAAGTTGAATCAGTTCAAAATGAATCTTTACAGACAGAAAACAACGTTTTTAGAATAGGAGCCGCATTTCCCGTACAGTCAGCTTTGGGAGATTTAAATCAATTTGCAGGACTTCATTTAGGACCAGGTGTTCAGGGAGAATACGATTTAAATATTTCGTTACCAGATTATCTGAAACTTGGAGTCAGTGCAAAGTTCATGATGAATTTTGGATTTTTAAAAGATGATATTCTTTTATCTATGTGGAATATGCAGCTGGCTCCAGGTTTTTATGCAAGATTTGTTCTTCTAGATGGAAATTTTATTATTCAGCCAGAATTAAGTTATGGACTTCAATTGAATTTTCTTAAAAAGAACGATGAATATAATAACAAAGTTGACAATGTTTATTTAGATCAGATAATAGAATTTGCAGTTGGTTTTAGATATGTACCACAAAATCTTCTGGATGGCAGACTGGAATTTGGAATTACACCGTTCTATGCCTTATGTCCCGAAGCAGGTTACGTAGCCCAATATGCAGGTACAGATATTTTTGTGTTCTATAGATTATGATAAAAACAGAGAAGTTTTAAAACATGAACCAATTCATTGAATATTCAAAAGAAGTCTTGTCCGCACTGGAAAATCATACACCAATTGTGGCAATTGAAACTGGCGGAACTTTTGCAGGAATTCCATATCCTGAAAATGTTGAAACTGCCAGAAAAGTATGTGAAGCGGTTCGGGCTACTGGTTCTATTCCCGCTTACATTTCTATAATGAAAGGCAAAATCAAGGTGGGAATGTCTGATGAAGAACTGGATGATTATGGAAAACGTCGTGGTTCTATGGCAAAAGCTTCCAGACGAGAAATTCCACTGATTCTTGCAAAAGGTGAATATGGTGTAATGACTCTTGCCGCTACAATAGTGATTGCAGATCTTGTAAATATTCCTGTTGTTTCTGGAGGTGGCATGGGAGGAGTTCATCGTGGTGCTGAAGTTACCATGGATATTTCATCGGATCTGGAAGAAATTGCTGAACGAAATGTAATTGTTGTGTGTTCCGGTGCAAAATCAATTCTGGACCTTAATCTTACAATGGAATATCTTGAAACAAAATCCGTACCAGTAATGGGCTACAAAACTGAAGAAATGCCTGCATATATGGCCATTGAAAGCGGAATCAAACTTCCATGCAAAATGAATTCTATTTTTGAAGTTGCAAAGGCTTATCGGATTAAAAATGATCTAAAAATTGAAACTGGAATGATTCTTATGAATCCAATTTCTAAGGATTATGCTGTTGATGCAACACAAATGAACAAAGTAATAGACGAAGCAATTGAATGCAGCAAAAAAGATAATATTCGTGGAAAAGCAATAACTGAATACCTGATGAAATATGTAAAACAACACATGGGCACCGAAAGTATGGATGCTCAGAAAAATATGATTTTGGAAAATGCAGTTTTAGCAGCGCAATTAGCGGTTGAACTTGAAAAGTCTTACAACTTTTATGGCTGGCAGACTGCAGATGTTTCACCAGAAAACGCAGAATACAAATCAATTAAAAATCCTCGAGAACTTTACGATTTACTTTTAAAAATTTGGTGTGCAGAAACTTGTGCTCCACGAATGCGGGGAAAGTGGGAAAAAACTAATCCAACTTATGGCCAGTGTTCTATTACGGCTTTTCTTGCTCAGGACATTTTTGGCGGAGAAGTATACGGAATTCTTCGTGACGGAGGAAACTATCACTGTTATAATGTGATTGGCGATTGTGTTTTTGACCTTACAAGTGAACAATTTGGTGAAGAAAAATTGAGCTATGAAAACAATCCTGTGCAAAGCAGGGAAGTTCATTTTGCAAAGGCAGAAAAAAGACTGCGTTATGAGTATTTAAAAGAAAGACTAAATGAAATAATAGAACAAGCAGGAAAGAATGAAATTATCAAATAAAGAATTACAGAAAATCTATTTTGGTGCATACAATTTTACAGAAACAGAGGACGGATATTTACAATCCTTTCAGTTTACCGCTGAACAGATTGAATATTTTAAAAAAGCTTCGGATTTCTGGTATGAACGATGTACCGCTTCAACTTCAAAAACAATTGAAATTAGAACAAATGCCAGAACAATCAGTTTTGATTATAAAATTATCTGGAAAGGTTCTGAAGATTCAATTGAGGCAATGGTAGATGGTATTATTACAAAAATCATCTATATGAAAGATCTTAAGGAAAAAGGCAAGATAAGTTTTGATTTATCAGAAAGTCTTGAAGGTGTTTATGATAATCCTGATGGTATGCGGGATGTAGTAATTTATTTACCTGCAGATGCAACTATTGTTATAAAGAATTTTGAAATTAATGGTGATTATACACCTGCTAAAAAAGGCTCAAAAGTTTTGTGGCTTGGTGATTCTATTACACAGGGATTTGGACCTTTGCGTTCATCTCAAACTTATGTAAGTGTTGCAAATCGTATTTTAAATTATGACATTATTAATCAGGGAATTGGCGGTTATGTTTATGACAAAAAATCTCTGCTTAAAATGGAAGGTTATAAACCAGAAAAACTGATTGTAGCTCTTGGTACTAATCAGTATGGTTGCGAAACAATGAAGGATATTGAAGAATATTATCCTCGTTTGTTTGAACTTTACGGAAAAGATATTCCAACTTTGGTTATTACTCCTCTTTGGCGAGGGGACAATATGGAAGGAATCCCAACTCTTGTAAAATTCTGTGATAAATTAAAAGAAATTCTTACAAAGTATCCTAATATTAAAGTTGTTGATGGATTCCGCCTTGTTCCTCATCTTCCAGAATATTTCTTAGATAATCTTCATCCAAACGGATTGGGAACAGAAGTTTACGGAAGAAATCTTGTAGAAAAAATCCGGGAATTAAAGTTTTAGAAAAAAATACAATACAATTTATAGTGATTTATTTCAATTATGAGTAAACTTACAGAATACATCGGAAGTCAGTTTGGAAATCCTCGAGGAATTGTTGGTTTTATCTGCTGCAAATGCATGAATATCATCAACAAAAAAATGTATAAAAAAACAGTTTCATTATTGTCTTTGAATGAAAACCTAAAGCTTTTGGATATTGGTTACGGAAATGGTTATCTTTTTAAGCTGGCAGATAAATCTTTTGGCTGTAATCTTTATGGAATTGATATTTCTGAAGATATGAAAAGTCTTGCAGAAAAGCGAAATAAAAATGCTTTAAAAGACAAGCGATTGAATCTTGAAGTAGGCGATTGCTGTAATCTTCAGTTTGAAGATAATAGTTTTGATGCAGTTTCTTCTATTAATACAGTCTATTTCTGGTCTGATACATTAAAAGGACTGTCCGAAATCCGGCGATGTCTTGTTCCAGGTGGTTGTTTTATTAACGCAGTTTATACAAAAGAATGGCTTTCAAGAACAAAAATGGCAGAAAAAGGATTTAAGAAGTTTGAACCAGAAGAATTAATTGAACTTGGAAAGCAGGCTGGTTTTGAAAATATTGAAGTTGTTGAAATTGTAAAAAGAAAATCTTTCGCAGTTGTTTACAGAAAATAGGAATTGGTAAGAAATTATTTCTGAAACGTAATTACTCATAGTTGCAGTTGTAGAATCCAGAATGTTCATTTCTTCTGCTATCTGTTGTCCTTCAGAAAGCATTTCCTGTGAACCTTGTTTTCCATTCTATAACCTCTTGTAATAAATTGTCTTAGGGTAGAATCATACCATATTCTATAATTTTGATTTTATAACAATTGGTTATATTTAGAATTTTGTGATATAGTTTAATTATGCAGACAAAAGAATTACCCCGATTATTTACAGATTCAAATAAAAGAGCAAGTTTTTTTGCCCAGTATTTCGCAATTTTTGCAGTAATATACCATGTAGTCTTTATAATTCTTTTTTACGTTTTCAAAGTATGGCCAATGGTATTTATGAATTTTTACAGTGTACCATTTTTTACTTTACTGACATTTATTTCACCAAAAAGAAAAAGCTATATAGGTATATATCTTTTTTCCTGCCTTGAAGTATATACACATCAGACATTAGGAGTTTATTGCCTTGGAATAGCATCAGGATATCATTTCTTTTTTATACCTTTTGCTTTACTGCCATTATTTACATTTAAAAATAAGATTTCTTTCGCAATGATATTTACAATTCTTGGTGGTATTGTCTTTATGACAATAGAAGGAATGAGCAGCATGTTTCCAACTGTATATGAAATTCCGATGAAAGTTCTTACAGTTATAAGATTCACAAATATACTTCTTGCAATCGCAGTCATTTTATCATCAACATTAATATATGCTTTCATTGTAAATAATTCAGAAAAAGTTCTGGAAAATAAAGTAGAAAAGAAAAGTCAGGAAGTTATAGAGATTCATAAACATACAGTAGACAGTCTTGCTAATTTAGTAGAAAGTCGCGATTCAGATACTGGAGAACATATACAGAGAATAAGCAAATATGTTGAATATATAGCCACATCAGCAATGAAAAAAGGAATATATAAAGAAACATTGACCGAATCGTTTATATCCCTTTTAAATCGAGCTGCACCATTACATGATATAGGCAAAATAGTAATTGCAGATGAAATATTAAAAAAGCCTGCAAGACTTACCATTGATGAATTTGAAATAATAAAAACTCATACACTTGAGGGTAAAAAAATTGTCAGAGATATAGTTGGAATTTCAAATGATGAAGAATATATCAAAATCGCGGAAGAAATAGCATTAAGCCATCATGAAAGATGGGATGGAAAAGGTTATCCACAAGGATTGAAAGCTGAAGAAATACCATTAAGTGCAAGAATCTTGGCAATTGCTGACGTTTTTGATGCATTGATTTCTGAACGATGTTATAAGCCTGCATATACAATTGATGAAGCATATAAGATTATTAAAGAAGAAGCAGGAAGTCATTTTGATCCTATACTTGCAGAATTGTTCATACAAGTTCGAGAGGAATTTTTGAGTGGATGCGGGATTTAAAAAAAATAAAAAACTATCATCACATGATACATTGTTGTGATATTATATAAAAAAGATGAAAGTAATAAAAACTTTCATGCTGGATTTAATCCTACTTGCCGGAGCATAAACTGGCTAAAACGGAGGCTTGCCGCCATGGCTATTACAAACAATTCATTTTCTGAATTTCTGGAATTCAGATTACAGGAAGTAGTTTCCAGAAACATAAGAAACTACATCAAACAGTCTGGGTTGACTGCTCAAGCCTTGAGCTGCTCAACAAATCTTTCAATTGCTACAATCAATCGTCTCAAAACTGATGAGCATCTTTCAATTCACAGTATCTGTCTTATGGCTGAAGCTTTGAATAAAGATTCATTATTATTTTTTGTGGATTAGGAGGATGCAAAGTATGATAGTTATTAATAAACCAATTGGATATGTAGATACACCGGTAAAAATGGAAACAAAAAAAGATAAAGCTACAGTAGAGAAGGAACTTGCTTGTTTTATGAACAATTTTAATCTGCTGCTAGAAAATGCGGAATTAATTATGACTACAAAAGATTATGCAAAAGTCCGTATAGATGATATTTACTGTAGCTTGCTTTATGTCAGCAGATACCGGCCTCTGACACTTGGAGAACTTCTTTATTATAGAAGAAAATTGGAAAAAATTGATGTATAAGGCTTCATTTTTATCAATTCCAAAAAAAAAGTTCATTAAAATTGTAAACCGCAAGTTGTTTCAACAACAGAGGATTTACAATTCGTTTGCGAAAGCGAACATGTTCAATAAAGAGAGTTTTTCTAAAAACTCGAGTTAAAATAAACATCGATATCTTAGCTGTTTATTTTAAACCTTGATTTTTTGTATAACTTCCCATAAACTTATTTGTATATATTATAGCTACTCTGCTCTCCCCGGACTTTCCGGGGGGGGGTACTAATGTATAGGTGTTTTCAGTGAGGATAAAACACCGAAGGAGATAAGTATGAAAAAAAGAATTCTTTTGGGTGCTATTTGCACAGTGTTGGCTTTGGCATTTGCTTCATGTGATTTGCTTGGTGGAATTGATCCTACCCCAACACCAACTTGGAAAGACACAGATTACATCAAGCACAGAAGAGACGGACATTTTAAGAAAATCCCTGAATGGCTCAAAGGTTATTGGTCTAACGATGCAGAAAGAGCCATCTTTGCAGAATCTTACTTCATTACAGACAACAATATTTTCGATGATCAGGGCAGAAGTCAAACTGGAGATTATTCTTTCTTGAATGGTTTGGACGGATATGAGGAAGTTGTAACTGCTGACACTTACACTCTCACATTGAAGGACTATTGGGCAACAACAGAAGGCTATGAATCTCACGCATCAAAGGACAAGGTTCTTTCATTTACAAAGACAGAAACTGGCATCACAGCTACAATAACTGATGGTGATACTGTTAGAGAACCTCTTGCTCTTACATACGGAAGACTCTTGATTCCAGCTTGCTTCCGTGACACATGGGTTTCTTCAAACGGAGTTGTTGAATTGATTTTCTCAGATGCAAATCTTGTAGTTAACAATAAGTCTAGTGGAAAATCTCTTAACTATTCAGACCTTATCCTTCCATATGTTAAAGATGTAGGCTACTGCGAGTACATAAAGGGTAAAGGCTACATCGAAGAAGTTGGAAAAGATCTTGATCTGAATCCTATTTCTTATTCTCTGACAGTTACAGATGGCGAAACAACACTTGTAAATTCATTTGCTATAAAAGATGTAAACACAATTGTTTGGACTCAGGGTGACTCCGCTGTTGACATGTACAGAGCATCGTCAGTATCAGAGTAGGCATAAATAAATCCGCTTCTGTTGTTTGTTGCTTTGTGCAAAATCAATGGGGGTGGATTTTTGTGTTGTCCAGATAAATAACGTTCTTTGTAGTGCATAATTTCTTTCATCATAGAGTTTCATTGTTGCGCTTTATTTGTTTTGGACATCCCATCTCGTTTTCAAGTTCATTAATGTTGATTTTTAAATCCTTTTTGAATTAACCATTTTTTTGAGGTCAGAAAAATTCTAGTCTGACGTTATTAATCCAAGTTCATTAAAAATCGTGAACGGAGTAGTTGCAGTAGTTTTGGGCGGATTTTCTTTTTTTTCGCGGCTGCTGTAGAAGTTTGAATGAAAAAAATTACTACAACATTGTGTCTTTTTGCATTTGCCTTTGTTGCCTTTGCAAAGAGTCCATTGGAAGATGTAAATTTTGGAAGTGTCTATTCACGCCTGGAAAAAATTACATCCGACAATTATAAAAATGCTAATCTTCTCATCTCAACTCTTGCGGATAAAAACGCGGATCTTTCCGTCAAGCTGAGTGCAATCAATCTTTATAACATAAATTTTTCAACGGAAAAACTTTCTGAAAAATATCTTTTAAAAATTAATATCAAGAAAAACAAACTTAAATCAAAAGCTACTTACGAGCAGCTTATCATTTATTCATATTTACTTGCATTGGAAAATCCAGGTGATGTGTCCGAAGCAAAGGTTTTTTCGGATGAAGCCTGTAAAAAAAATAAAAACAGTTTTGCCACCGCATTGATTGCTTCTCTCATTGCGGCTCAGAATTTTTATAACTCTGGTGAAAAAGAAGCCGCATGGTACGCGGTCAATTCGGTTATGCAAAGACCTGACTGGACCTACGACATGAATCTTTCTGCGGCAATGGCTTTTAGTCTTTCCGTTTTGTCTTACAAAAAACAAAATGACAGGGCTAGGGAAAATGCTGCTGCCTGGTTCAAGGGCATCTACGGAAACAAAGTGTATGTGGAAGCTTTGGTGGATGTTGCGGCTCAAAATGCTTTGGTTGAATCTTCAAGCGCGGGCACTTCTTCTGGAACGGCTGCAAGTTCAACAAACAATTCTTCAACAAGTAATTCCTCAAATGCAAGGCTGCCTTACCTGAGCATGGAAGAAGCCACTGAAAAAGATGAGGGTATCAGTGAAGCTGTCGGTGCGCTACCTGGAAAATTCAGTGTGTCTCCTTCAAAGGCGGTTCGCTTTTCAAAAGGCGTTTTGGTTCAGAATACAAAGACAAAGGAATTTTCTTTTGCGGATGAACAGATACTCGCTTATACCACAAGGTCGTATTATTCACAGGAAGGAATAGAAACAAGTTTCCCAAGATATGGTTCGGGCTACAAGGATTTGTCAAAGGAAAACACTGGCAACAAATATGATGAAGAAGGTCTGCACGAACTCGACGTAATTGACGGAACAAATTTCGACTGGGGCGTTTTCTGCAAAATCAAAAATGGCGGAAACAGGGAAGGACTTTGGCGTCTTCTTTCGGATGCGGAAATTTACTACCTTCTGTTTGAAAGAAAAAATTCCCAGAGTCTTGTGAGCTTCGGATATATCGATTTGCAAAGCGGCTTGATTCTTTTACCGGACGACTGGCAGGGTGCTCCTTCAGGATTGAATTTCACTCCATGGAATGAGGATTTGTACGTTTCTTTTGCCAACAACTATACCCACGAAGAATGGCAGCGAATGGAAGATGCAGGTGCCGTGTTCCTGGAATCAAATAACTACTGGCTTTCTTCAGCTTACGTTTCTCAAAGTTCCCGCGTGACAGGAAATGTTTTTTATGCTGGAAGTGAACCTTACATCGACAGGGCAACAATCTACGAATACATGTATCCCCGCAGTGTTCGTCTTGTGCAGGATGCGGGAGAGCCAGTTGCTCCTGAATCAATCATAGATCTTCCTAAACCTGGTAAGTCCAGTGTAAAGATTTCTGAGTTCCCTACAAAAGATGTTCTCTGTGTTCTCGAAGGTTTCTACATGAATGAGCGTGCAAGAAAAATTGTCTTCTATAATAACGGAACTTTCTGGTGTCCAGCAATCGAAGAATATGAATTTGATGTGGAAGAAGACGCATGGCTTGTTCCAAACAGAAACAGAAAGTACCAGGCAGTTGGAACCTACAGAGGCAATCCTCTTAAAGACGACAAAATTACACTGAGCTATTACGACAAAACTGTTGGTCAGGAAATTCTCAAGAGAAAAAGTGACGGCCATCTTATTGATTACATTGATGTGCTTGTTACAAGCGCAGTTACTTTGGATTGCATCTACAAGGACGGAGACAAAAAAACTGGCAGGTACATTTATGAAAGTGCCCTTGCCGCTCTTATGCCGCAGCAGGTTACTGGTACTCCAGGTTCCTTGGGCAACATCAGCTACATTGAAAGCATTGATGAAAACGAACTTATCAATCCAGAAGGTATGACAGTTGGAACTCGATTCAGAACTCCGACCGGCTGGAAACGGGTGGCTGTGGAAAAAGGCAGCTATCAAGAATTCCTTCGCAATTACAAAATGTACCCAAGTTCACATGTTGGCAAATATCAAAGTGGTTCTGTGCAGGGAGCAACTCAAGTTCTTGAAATGGACTTCATCGGAAACAACATTCAGGAATGTGCGGACGTGGCAATGAGGCTTCTCTGTGAATATCTTTTCTCCACAAAGCAGTATGAAAAAATTTCTTTCCATACTGCTGCAAACAGTGAGTTCAGATATTTGGATTATGTTAAGCAGAACAATCTTTCTGTAGATGAAAAATCTTTCAGGGCGTACCTGGAAAAACTTATGGCATGGGCAGGTTCACTTTCCGTTGACAATTATGATACGGAACCTGTTGCGTGGAAAGATGTGCGTATTGGAGACATCATCATTGTGGGCGGCACACCAGGTCATGTGGTTACCATTGCTGACATGGCGCTTTGCTCAGACCCGGATATGATTGCGCTGCTTGTTGTCCAGGGATTTCAACCTGTGCAGGAAACAGAAGTGGTTCGCGGAAACTGGATTTACATCCATGAACTGGAACCTTTCACCGCTGGTATTGAATTTACTTCAGAAAATATCAAGCGATATAAAAAATGAAAAGATTGCGACTGTAGCAAGTAAGGAAAAACAGAGTTGTGGAGTACTATGAATTTCCAGGCCGATCTGCAGTGGCGATTTAAGATAAACAAAAACGGATCCTGCTGGTTGAATGCAGGAATCACTAAAACGAAGGAGAAAAGAATGAAAAGAGCACACAAAAATGTTCGTTCATCCATTTATCAGTTTTTAATTCTTTTACTAGCATTAGGAACTGTTCTTGTGTCTTCAGGTTGTTCGTCTTTGAAGCAACTTTTTGATCTTAAGGGTATCATTGTTTCAAAAGACGCTCAGGTATTCCAGGGTGAGACAGCAACTGTTACTATCGACATGTCGGATGCAGACAAGTCGTACAGTTTCAATGCCACATCAGATCCTGTAGAAAATGGATATCCAATCAGATTCGAGGCATCAAATACCTCGACAGTTACAGTTACTCGCTCAGCATCAGATTCCAGCAAGTACACAATCAATGCAGTTAACAGCGGATGGTGTGATGTTACAGTTGAGTGTTCTGTTGCCTACAAGTTTACATTTGTCGTATACGTAACGGACAAAGCTAAGGGCATCACAGTAGCTTCACTTACTCGTCAGAGAACTGAGTACTATGCCGCACTGGCAGAAAAGGAAGCCGCAGCTGCACAGGAAGAAACTAGAAGTACAACAACTGCTGCAAAAAAATTGTTGACAAGTTCAAGCGTTGTAAAAATTCAGTCTGACCTTACAATTGCAGAATTGTATTATCCTATTGGCTTTACCTCAACAATTGATGAGGTTGATGAACCACTTCAGTATCAGTGGTATTCAAATGGCAAGGCTCTGGGAGTCAAGGGTTCAAAAGATGGTCGCATGGCAAACCTTGAGCACTATGCACCAATTGAAGCGGGAGAGTATTCTGTTTACCTTGAAGTAACTGGTACTGAGTCAGGAGTAAAAGTTAAGTCAGCTCCAATAAAAGTAACTTACATTCTTGTTGATCACCGTCCAGAATATGCAGGTACTTGGGTTTTGAGCAAAGCAAAGTCTGAGCTTGCACCTGCTGGAAAGTACATGACTCTTGATGGAAAAATCTACGATATGTTCAAGGATGAAAAAACAGGTGACTGGATATTCAGTCCAGAGCCTGTTGCTTCTTTGGCATCAACTGGTTATGTCATCACTGACAATGTTTCAACAAACAAAACATACATCGATTCAGAGACTAAGAGGCTTCGCGTTTTTATAAATAACGTTGAAAACTCATATATAAAATCTGCTGTTACTACACGTAGTATGCAGTTTGTTGATTCATCAACAACTCTCAGAATCAGCGCAAAGGATACAAACCTTGAAGTAGGTAAGACTGCAAAGATTATTTCAAAGCATTCTGAGCTTGATGAAGACCTTACATATCAGTGGTACGTTAACGGAAAGGCTATTGCAAAGGAAACAAATTCTTCTCTCGAAGTAAGTTTGTCTGAGGCAAAATCATTTGAATATTATGTTGTTGCAACTGGTGTTACTTCAAAGAAATCAGTTACTTCAAACAAGCTGACTGTATCATTCTATGTTGCTGATCACCGTTCAGAATTTGCAGGTACATGGCTTAGAACAGGTTCTTCTCCAACAACAGGTAAATACATTACAGCAGACGGAAAAATCCGTGATATGTATAAAGATGCAAAATCTGGTGAATGGATTTATAAGCCAGAAGTTGTTGCTACAATCGCACTTGACGGTAAAACAATCACTGATCATATATCATCATGTATTTCAAGAATTGATAACGATAAACTGATTGTTTCAGAAAACAAGGTTGTATTCACATATACAAAATCAGCTGTAAGTTCACGTCCTGCAATATATGTTGACTCTTCAACAGCACTTACTCTCAGTGCAAAGTACAAAAGCGTTGAAGTTGGTACATCATCAAAGATTCTTGTAAAACATTCTGAAGTTGATGAAGACCTTACATATCAGTGGTATGCAGGTGGAAAGGCTGTAAGTGGAACAGATTCAAGTTACACAGCAACATCGACTGAAGCAAAAACAATCGAATACTATGTAGTTGCAACAGGTGTAACCTCTAAAAAGACAGTTACATCAAACAAAATTTCAATTACATACAGTCTCGTTGATCACCGCGCCGAATTTGCTGGAGCATGGGTAAACGATAAATCTGCAAACACTGGCGTTTACATGTCTATCGATGGAAAGATGTATGACATGTACAAGGATAGTGCAAGTGGCGAATGGCTTTACAAACCTGGCGTAATGGCTGTTATGGCATCAAGCGGCTATGACTTTACTTCAAGAGCAGGTTCAAGCGTATCTGCAAAGGTTATTGATGGAAAGATTGTTGTTACAAATAAGGGTGTTGATTCAACATACTCTAAATCAACAGTAAGTCCACGCGCTGCAAAATTTGTTGATTCTACAACATCACTCATTATTACTGCGGCAGGAAACGCTCCACTTAACAGCACAGTTAAATTTTCAGTTAAGGCTACTAAGCTTGATGAAAAACTTACATATCAATGGTATGTGAACGGAGTTGCCGTAAACTCTGCAAAGGGAACATCGGCTTCATTTGAAGATACTTCAGCTGAAGCAAAAACAAAGGAGTATTATCTTGTTGCAAAGGGTGCTACTTCTGGAAATACAATTACATCAAACAAAGTTTCTGTAAACTTCTATACTGTTGATCATCGTAAAGAATATGCAGGTGCATGGGTAAAGGACAAGACAGCCAACGGTGGAAAATGGATTACTGCCGATGGAAGAATCTATGACATGTATCAGGACATGGCTGGAGATGGATTTATTGACCAGTGGGTTTACAGACCAGAAGTTGTGGCAACAATGGCATCTGAAGGTTATGGAATCACTGACCATGTTGCAACAAACAGAACAAAGATTGTAAACGGCAAACTGGTTGTTACTGCAAATGGCGTTGAATCTACATACTCAAAGGTAAATATCGTTCCACGTCTTGCAAAATACATTGATTCAACAACAAAGCTTACAATCACTGCAAGTGCAACTTCTGCTGAAGTACTCTATGGTTCTGTAAATATCGACTCAAAGATTTCTGATGTTGATGAAGGTGTTACTTACCAGTGGTACATGAATGGAACTGCAGTGAATAACGCAAAGGGCACAAAGTCTTCTTACGAAACTGATGAGTGTCCTGATCCAAGAACAGTTGAATATTATCTTGTTGCAAAGGGAAGTCGCTCTGGAAAAACTGTAACTTCAAATAAAGTAAAGGTAACATTCAACTATGTTGACCACCGTCCAGAATTTGTTGGCGCGTGGGTTGCAGAAAAAAAATATGATGGCAGCGGAAGATACATTGCTGCTGACGGTAAAATCTATTACATGTATGCAGGTGAAGATGCAAATGCATGGCTCTATGAACCAGATGTAATTGCAACAATGGCATCAAAAGGCTATGAGATTACTGACAATGTCTCAGCAAACAAGACAAAGATTGTAAATGGTAAACTTGTTGTTAAAACAAATGGTGTTGAAAAAACTTATGTAAAATCGAAGGTTGTTCCACGTGCTGTTAAATACATTGATTCAACAACAAAACTTACAATCACTGCTTCACAGACAACAGTAAAGGTTGATACAAATGTAACTCTCAAGGCAAGCATTACAAGCTGTGATGAAGTTGTTGATTACCAGTGGTTCTTTGATGACGGAAAGAATGATGGATCAGACAAGGGACCAACTCATGTAACTCAGTTCTCTGAGCCAATGACACACAGCTTATATGCAGTGGCAACTGGCCGTACATCAAAGAAAACTGTTAAGTCAAATACTGTTACAATCAAGTTTGTAATGGACAGCATTCGTCCAGAAATGGCTGGCGCTTGGGTAAACAAATCAGATTCTAAAGATGCAGTTTACTTTAAGGAAAACGGACAGCTTTATGTGATGAATCAGAAGTCAGCTTCTGACTGGTATCTGTCACCAAAACCAATTGCACAGCTTGCAGATGACAGCGCTATCATTGATGAAGTTGATCCTGAAACTTACAAGATTTGGGTGAACAGAACAGAAAAGACTCTTTACATCGAAAAGAATGGAAAGAGAGCTGAGTACAAACAGAACAAGTCACTCAAGGCAAGAGACGGAAAGTATATTTCTTCAATTACTGAAAAAGTTCTCCTTGGAAAATCAAAGGAAACTATCAGCGCTATAGATACTGCAGGAACAATTACTCTCAGTGTACGTTCAGCAATGCTTAATAATCTTGATGAGGAAGTAGCTTACCAGTGGATCAATGTGGACACTAACAAACTGATTAAAAATAAAAATGAAAGTGCTTATGTCTACACAAGAAGTGATGACCTGACTGAAACAACTACTGTAAGCAGAGCTCTCCGCATTACGGGAAAAACTTCTGGAGCAAATATTACCAGCGAAACAGCTACATTTACTGTTGAGCCAAAGAATGTTCTGGGCTTGCTTAAAGGTTACTGGGCAACTTCAGGTGATACATCAACAGGTTATGCAATTCTTGAAGATGGATCTGTATACAAGGCATTTGAGAAAACTACAACAGTTGGAAAAACTACTCAGAAAAAGAATTTGTATTACGGTTCAGCCGTAGCAACTGCTGACAAGCTTGGAAAGTTTGCAAAGAAGGGCAACCTTGTCTTCACATTCAATGAGGAAGATAAGACTCTTTCAGTTGCTGAAGATGCAAGTTCATCTGCAAAGGGCAAGACTCTTGTTCTTAGCCGTGTAAGCACAAGAATTATTGATAAAGCAACTCTTCTGACTGCTAGATCAACGATTACACTTGCAGCCAATGTAAAAATGACTGCAAGAGTAGGTGATACAGTTAAGTTCACTGTAACACTTCCTGCAGTTGATGAAGATGCCGAAATCACCTGGTTCTACAATGGAGTTAAAATAGTCAAGACTGGAAACGAATTTGAGGTTCCTGTTCTTACTGCCATGGGTGGAACAACATTCAAAGTACAGGTTTTTGTAAAGGGTGCATTGTCAGAACTTCAGATTGCTTCTGATGAAATGTCAATCGCAGTTGATGCAGTTTCGCCAGCTGATGCTTTAAGAAACAGTCTTCAGAAAACTGACACAAAGATTGACTCAAAGACAAATGGTGCTGACTTAAAGACAGGTACAGAAACAACAAAAACAACTACAAAAAAATAATAGGTAGTGAACAAGAATAAGGGTACGTCCAATAAGTTAAGGTGTTTCATCTTCTTGTTGGACACCCTTTTTGATGTTCATTTTTTTAAGGAGGACGAGATGAAAAGAAATTTACTTGCTGCCATAGGAATGCTTTTAATTTCAGCATCACTTTTTGCCCAGGTGTCGTATAAAGATAAAAACTTATACACAATAGATCCTGCTGGATGTCTATATTTTGATGATTCCGTTACCAAGATTGCAAAAGATGGTTTCAGGGGAATTAAAGAAATCAAGGAAGTCATTATTCCTGAGCAGATTGTTTCAATAGGTGAAAATGCCTTTTCTGATTGTCCTAATATTTATTATGTTTATTTTAATGCAATTGATTGCATGGACTGTACTGGTCCAGTTTTTAAAAATGATAAAATTACTTATATTGGAGTAGGTGACGTAAAACGTATTCCTGCATATATTTTTTCAGAGACTGCAGGAGAGTCAAATTTATATCTGAGATATGTATGTAACCAGCTTAAATCAATTGGTGATTATGCTTTTTACAATACAGGAGTTACATTATTAGATGTTTCAGATTCATTGACGCAGATTGGAAAAAAAGCTTTTACCCATGTTCGTGTCGTGTCAGGTGAGAATAATCCATATGTGATTAATTGGTTCAGAGAAAACGGTTTTGATCTCGAAGCGGGTGGAAAAGCAAAAGAAGGTTTTTATTACCTTATTTCAAAAAATGGTGATTATAATTACGTTGACTCATTTATTGCATCCGTTGAACCAATTTCAGAACCAGAACCTGAAGTTCCTGCAAAACCAGTGAACAAAGCTCTTGAAGATTTTATAAATACAGACATTGAAACTATCGGTGGAAAAAAGATTGTAACTAAAACACCTAAAAAATATTACAACACATCTTGGCTCAGTCAGGATGAACAAACTGGCTGCCACATTGATGGCGAAGGTTATATTTCTGAATTTGAATTATATACTGACGGATATTATGTATATTCTGAATCCCCTGTGGGAAAGCTTGAGTCAAATGGTACAATAAACTATAAAAACAGTACCCTCAAAGAAGAGGTAAAGTTAAACGATAACTATATTGCATTGTTTTTCAAAGATAGAACTGTCAAATACACAAAGGCAAAAAAGAATATAAAACTCAGAAAAAAATCAGTAATAGGAGACAACTCAGTAACTTATATTGCCTGCGATAAAACGAAAATGCCGGAAAATGGAACAATAATGTTCTATATTGATGGCGGCTTTGATGAGGAATGGAGTAGTGTGACCTGGAATGTTTCAAGAAAACTCAAGAAAGATGCTCCTGTGGAATGGTACGAACCAGAATATGGTTATAACCAGGAACCATTCTATCTGCATGGACTTGAAGAAGGAACCTATCAGGTTTATGAAGGTCCAGATATTACTAAAACAAATGTAATTACAGTGACAGTAACAAAATCAACAGATCCAGAAAAAAAATTTGTGGCACCTGGAAAAATCTGGGTTCCTAAAGACATTTATCTTAAGGGAGAAAAATGCTGGCTTGATGTAGTTACAGATAAACCTGTAAAAGATGTTGAATGGACAATTCTTTCTCTCTATAAAAAAACAGAGCAGACTTTGCGATATACAGAAGGAACTCATTTCTATTTTACCTGCAGAAATGAAGGTATATACAAGGTTACTGCAAAGACAAATTACACAGATGGAACTTTTGCAGAAGATACTGTAAGAATTGTTTCCACTGCTAAAAATCCACAAACCACAGAAGGCTTCTGGATTCGTTATGATCATCTGGACAACTTCTACAATTACACTTATCCGCGAAGATCAAGTGGATTTATGGTTAAAAATTCCAAGATCTACTGGATCCATGACCAGGAAGAAGACAGCGCCACAAGAACTGATTATATTGCCGATGCATATCCTATTGCGGAATTCAAGAATGGAAAAATTGTATCTTATAATCCAAATTATGAGTTCACTTGGGAAAAGGACAGAATTCATTTGGAATATTTAAATGGAGAAAAATATGTTAAGAATGATTTTATAAGAGTTCCTCATGCAAAAATCCAATACAAACAGACACCTCTCCCAACTAAAAAAACATTGGACAAAAAATCTGAACTTTCTGTAACTAACTGGGATAGACCAGAAAGAACCTATACTCTTGGAAGTGCTATAGGCATACATATTCATGGAGAAGTTCTTGATTATGTTGCAGAACCAATAGACTATTCTTTGTTTGTGGATGGCAAAAAAGTCAGTGATCAAATTTATGAATATTTCTTCCAGCCAGAAAGACCGGGCGATTATGTCCTTGAAGCAATTGCAAAGGGGCGTGAATCGGGCGTAACACTTACTAAGAAAATTACATATCATGTTGAGGTTAACGAAAACCTGAAAAAGGAAGAGTCAGTTTCTACATGGCCAACTAACACAACAAATGATTCATTCCCAATTGATCCTGTTGCATATTATGTGGAAGGCAAAAAGGTTCTTCCGGTTAAGCCTTATGAACACATTTATCCAGCAAAAGAAATATGTGTGGCTACAGATGAATTCCTTGATGACATAAGACGTCAGCTTAAGACTGGAATTGTAAGGGTTGTGGCAGAAGGCTTTAACGTATTTGACATGAAAAAACTCAATGAAGTATTGAAAGAAGCAGAAAATGATTTTGCCATTGATTTTGGAGAATGCTATGGATACTTCAATACATATGTTACTGATAATGATTATGTTGTTTGCATAAAGAATGCCAAGAGAATAAATGAACAGGCTTTCGTAAATTGTAGAAATCTTAGAAAAGTAACTGTGAGTTCCATGGATACAACTGCATATGCCACAATAAATTTTGGCGCTTTCTTTGGAGTAAAAAAACCTTCGTATGATAATTTCTATACCATCATCCTGAAATATACCGGAAAAGGAGATCTAAAGTTCTACGTTCCAGAAAGTCTTGAAACCATTATTTTTGATTGTGACGATGAACAGATAGATGCCAGCTACTTCAAGAAATTCTCAAGCGTAAAAATTCTTGAAATTCGTGGAGAAAGGGTTCAGGTGCCAAATTTATAAGGGCTAGTCATCTTGACAAGAAAACCGTCATCCTGACAAGTAAACCGTCATCCTGACAAGTAAACCGTCATCCTGAACTTGTTTCAGGATCTATAAATAAACAAGATGCTGAAACGAGTTCAGCATGACAGGATGCTGAAATGAATTTAGCATGACAGGAGTTTTATCATGAAAAAATTTTTTACAATATTATTAAGCATTTTCATTGCAACTACAGCTTTTGCTCAGAAGATAGTTGAAGTTTTCCCCGGCGAAAAAGTTAAGCTGGAATTCTTTGACGGAAGAACTTTCTCTGGAAAATTGAATGTGCTGAATTCCTATCCTGAAACAGTTGCATATAATGAATCCACCAGAGAAGTGACTGGAAAACAGCTGGGCACATCCGTCCTGACTGTCCTTTGGGGAAGTGAACGGGAAATTATTTATGTAAATGTTGTTGCCGGAAAATTAAGTGAAGATGGAACTTTCACAATTGGTGACAATGTTACAACAATCAAACTTAGAGATGTCCAGAACAAAGACAAAATCAAGAAAATTGTTTTTGGAAAAAATCTTAATACAATAGAAGGAAATGTATTTTTCAATCTTCCAAATTTGGAGGGAGAACTTGTAATTCCTGGCAACGTAAAAAATATTGGAGACATGGCTTTTGGATATTGTCCTAAACTTACATCGGTTGTTCTGGAAGAAGGTGTTGAATCTCTTGGCAGTGCTCCATTCAATTGTTCAGATGGAGTAAAAAAAGTCACCTTGCCAAAAAGCCTTAAAAGTGTCAAAAATTCCCTTGGCCTTATGTATGGAAGCATTGATGTTATTTGTGATGAAGATTCTTATGCCGAAGAGTATTTCAAAAAACAGAGGTATTATGTTCCATCTTGCTTCAAGGTGATTGGAGACACTCTTGTTGTTAAAGAAGGAACTGTCTATTTTCCAGAAAATTACAAAGGCAAGGGAACAGTAAAGAATATCGTTCTTCCTGATTCAATTTTTCCTGATAAGTTTGATAAAATCATTTCACAGGATGTAAAAATTTACTGTAACAATGGAACTCCTATAGCTCTTGAGTGCAGAGACTCTCATCCAAATTATGAAATCATTACTCCTCAGACAGTAATTCCAGGAGTAATTGATATAGAAAACTCTGATGCAATTACAAGAATGGCTCAGGACAAAACGAATAAAGTAGAGCCACTTTTAAGAACCGTTTGGGGACAGCGTGAAGGAAAATTGCGTTTTGCAGAAAACAAACAGGCTGCTACTTGCGAACCGGTGGCTGTTGCAAATCTTTTGTTCTATCACAACATTCCTCTTTCTGGAAACCATTACTATAAAACTTCAAAAAAAGAATATTTTCAGGATTTTGACAGATTTAATGCTGATTATTCACAGTGTCTACTTGATATGACACAAAAAACAGTAGATGCCCAGCATTATGATACAGATCTTTTGCTTTATAACTGTGCAATCGTTCTTAATCGTGACTGGCTCAATGCAACTCGGGAATATTATGGAATTGAAAATATGGTTCCTGATTATGCGCCTGTAAAAATCATCCGCAATTCTTATGCCTATCCAAAATATGATTATTGCAAAAAAACAAAAGAAGAACTTGAAATGATTATCAAGACAAATCTTTTGCAGAAACATCCTTTGATGTATTCAATTCATTCTAAGGATGGAAAATGGAATCATCTTACAATTATTGATGGTTATCGTTATTCAGCCTCTGGTGTTTTTGAAGTTCATGTTGATGCAGGCTGGGAAGGCAAGGAAACAAAATGGGCACCTCTTTGGGGAAGCTTTGATGCTATCGATACAAACGGACTTAGAACTTATGACGGCGAAAAACGTGTGATTTATGAATTCATTCCTCTTACTGGTTCAGAAAAAGAAAACTGGAAGCCAAAACGAGTCAGTGAAGTTCAGAAAAAAGAATATACAAAACTCATTAATACAGAACTCTTCTATAAACACATTCAGGCAGAACATCGCAATGACCAGGTTGTTGAAGAAGAACATTTGATTTTTAATGAAGAGGAAGATTGGATTGAAACTTCATCTGCACAGGAAACAGTAATACCTGTAAAATCTATTCTTAGAACCTGGAAATATCCTGAGTATAATCTTGCAATCATCAGCCAGATGTCGCTGACTAATCCTAAAGTATTACTTTCTGATGCAAAAAATGGAAATGCAAAGGTTGAAATGATTCTTTTAGGTACAGGAATCAATAATTGTAATTCTTTGGAAATTTCTTATTTTGGAGATTCATTTATTCCTGTGGATGGAAAGACAAAGCTTAAACTTGAACTTCCTAAGACAGACAAAGGAATCCAGGTTCAATCAGTCTGCTGGGATATTCCTGTTCCAGAAAAAGCAGGAGCTTACCAGATCAGAGTTTATGCTGATGGAAAACTTGTTTCGACACCTTTAATTTATCAACCAGATGTTAATTTCGAAATTCTTGTTTATGATGAACCACGCATTTCAGAAGTTATAGTAAACAATGTGGGAGTAAATGCAAAATCCGACTATGTGAAAGTTACTGTAATTGGCGAAGGATTTTCAACCGTGGATGATCCAGACAATTTGTTTATTTTTGAGTCAAAACGAAATAATATGGTTAAGAAAACAAAAGTTACAGTTGTAACAGATAGGCTTGCTTATATAGAAATCACAAATCCAAAGAAAGCAGGTGAATATCCTCTAACAATTTATAACAAAAATAAAAAATATAAAAAGCAGTTTACTCTTTCTGTAAAAAATTATTCTGACTGGAAGGCTGGTGATTTTATTTACACTGACGGAACCAGAAGTTCAGAACGCAATACCAGCAAAACTGTAGCCGCAATTATTTTTGGATTTACAGATGAAGGAACTCCACTGGGTGTAAGTCTTTATGACTCATATGATGACTTTGGTGTAGGACTTATGTGGGCAAAAAGCAGTGGAGCAAAAGTTAGTTCTTATTCAAATCTTTTGCTGACACAAGGCCTCATTGATGAATTTTCTTTTGGTGCATGGAATTATTGGAAAGAATTCCGTCTTGAAGTAGATAAGACTACAGGTGAATGGAAAGGAGATTTTGACGGTAAAGACAATCTGGCAATAATTAAATCCGTTGATCCAGTTTATTCAAGTCCGGAAAAATTAGCAGAATATTATCCTCCTTTTGGATATGCAGAAAACTATGCTACTTATCACAAAGAATTGATTGGTACAGAATTTGAAAAAGGCTGGTACATTCCAACAATGATGGAACTGGAAATAATGGCAAATTCACTTGAAGTAGTTAGTGATTCTATTTGGGCTGCAAATGGAAGTTCTCCTTATGGAAATTATGCAACTTCAAATACAGATGGAAATATCCGTTGCTGTGATTCAACTTTGACTTATAAGAAAACAGTTCATACTTGCTGGAATTATCATTTGATGAATTACCGTGTAATCAGAGCATTCTAAATAAAAAAACGTCATCCTGTCGTAGAAAAAGGAGTAAGAAGAATATGAAACATTTTAAAATACTGATTGTCTCTCTGTTGTTTTTTACTTTCTCACTTGCTTTTGCAGATAGTCCGGTTACTTCTGTTGAATTTGGTCAGGCTTACGTTGATGCGGGTCGAATTACAGAAAAAGAATATTCGGACAGAAATGTTCTTATAAAAAACCTGACAGATCCAAAAATTTCTTGCGGAAAAAAAATTGCGCTTATTAATCTTTACGGATGGGATGAAGAATGTAAATGCGCATCTTCATATATAAGTGCAATCGGACTGACAAAAGACACAATTGCAGAAAAGGGAAACGCAGAGCAGCTGGCAATCTACTCATATCTTCTTGTCCTTGATGGCATTCTGGATTTTTCTTCGAACAAAGACAGGTTTTGCAACACGGCAGCTTTTTACGCACAAAAGGCAATCGAAAAAAACAGTCCAAGTTTTTCAGTTAACTTTGCTGCTTCTCTTGTGAAGGCACAGAATTATTTTCAGACTGATGATTGGGGAAGTGCCTATGCAGTGCTGGACTCTTTGCTGTGCAGAACTGATCTGACAATGGACATTCTGCCATCATGCATTTCCTATGCCTTTGAATACATGAAGGGCTACAGAAATTTTGCAAACTCCACCTCTTACGAGACGGCAGAAAAATTCCTTACATCAAAAACAAGTCCTGAATTCACTGCAAGCAGCGGAAAACTCGAAGAAGTTGAAGTGGGCACAAGCTCAAAAACTTTTTCTGTTTCTCCAACGCTGGCTGTAAAAATCGCACCGGGCGATCTCATGTACAACACAAAGACTGACATCTGGAAGTTCAATGAAAACCAGTACAAATTCAACGGTTACAATGTGGACTATGAAGGTGTCATCAAAGATGATGTGTGGAAGGTATACTTCTTGCGCGGAACATCTGGATTCAGACAAGTCTCTCCCGGCTTGACCATGAATCAGTATAAATCTTATTCGTATCATATTGCGGTAAGGGAATCTATTGCCAACACAAATTACGACTGGGGCAAATACAACAAAATTCAAAATGGTGGAAACAAGGTCGGCATCTGGAGAACTTTGACCGACGACGAATTTGATTATCTTGCCCATAAAAGAAAGAATGCAAAATATCTCTGCGGTCGGGTTGCAATTCTTGAAGGCGATGATTTTTACAACTGCGACGTTTTCCTTCCTGATGATTTCGAAATTCCTGATGGCCTTGAATTTGTTTCTTACGGCGAATACGACAACGGGCCTTTGAAGTTCAATCGCTATACTTTAAGCCAGTGGAAAAAAATGGAAGCGGCAGGTGCAGTCATTTTCAGTTCTCCAAAAAACTACTGGCTGGCTTCTGGTCCTGCTGACAATCCAACACCTGGCAAAGGAAATAATTTTTACATGTCAGGCTATGGACCTTGTGTCTTGAATGCCCACTCACTTACAGACATGTGTTCTGTTCGACTTGTTCAGGATGCTGGAATCCCGGTTGATCCAGACACAATCGCTGACATCAAGAAAGAAAAAAAGCATGTTTATCTTACGACAAAATATCCTGTGAAGGATGTGCTTGCGGTTTACGAAGCCTTCGTTACTTATGGCAGAATGATGCGTGTCATTTTCTATGAAGATGGAACTCTGGATTCATTCTTTGAAGAGTGGCAGGAAAATTATCCTGATTGGGATTTTGACGGAAATCCAAATCACGAACGAATGTATTACAAATACAAGGGAAATCCTCTCAAGGACAAACGCATTACTTTTGTGAACATGTTTGGCGAAACTGAAGAATTCAAAGTGACTTCTGACGGACGGCTGGCATATTTCAATCCATATAGTTTCAATTACAACGAAACTACATACATGGATCTGGTTTACAAAAAAGGTGACAAGGAAAATGTGGGCGGCAAACGTTACGACATGACACCAAATGTGGAGAAGGAACTTTCATATCTTTACGGTGTAAATGAAATCAACAACGCGGGAATGACAATCGGAACCAGATTCAATCCACCTGCTGGTTACGCAAGAAAAGAAGCTCCAAAGGGAAGCATTGCTGAGTTCTACAGAAACTATCCAATGTTCCCGTCAACTCATCATGTGACAAACTGTTTTGGACAGATCTATGAAAACACTCAGGTTCTAAAAATGGATTTGATTGGCGACAACATTCAGCAGTGTGCCGACGCCGCCATGAGACTTCGCTGCGAATATCTTTTCAGCCAGAGACAGTACGATAAAATTTCATTCCATGTTTCTAATGGAAATATCTGGAGCTACAATAATTATCTTTCAAAGAACAACAGAAAGGTCGGTGAAGATTCTTTGCGCGACTACATGTTCTATCTGTTCAGCTGGTGCGGTTCAAAATCTCTGGATGATTATGACACGCTTCCTGTTGCATTCCCTGACATTCAAATTGGCGACATCGCATGCCGTGGTGGAAGTCCTGGACACGTTGCCACAATTGTAGACATTGCATATCCAACTGACGGAAGCACAAATACAATCGCTGTACTTTTTGCACAGTCATATCAGCCTGCGCAGGAAACAGAAATTATTGACGGACGTTGGTTTATTTTAAGTGAATACTGCACCTTTGACGCGGGTGTGTATTTTAACACAGAAGAAATCAAAAGATATAAATGATGAAATTTTAAGGGAGACGTTTTATGAAAAATGTTCATAAGCTTAAATCCATTGGATTGTTCCTTGCATTGATTTTTGTTTTTTCGGATTCAATGTTTGCATTAGAAAAGAGGAATCCACCTTCATCTGCCACCAGTATTGAAACTCCATTGTTGAAAACCCAGTGGGGACAGAGAATTGGCAGACTGCAGTTCTCACCAAACAGAGAAGGGGCTTCTTGTGTTCCTGTTGCTGTAGCTCAGATTCTTTACAGTCTGAATGTTCCTATTGAAGGTTCGAAATCTTATTCCACAAGCAAAGGCATTTACTGGCGTGACTTTGATGCATATTCTCCACAGTACAGTTCATTGCCTCTTGTATATGATGATGACACTGCAAAAGACGCAAAGATGAGAGAGTATGATTCTTTCCTTTACAACTGTGCAATTCTGCTGAATCATGCATGGGAAGATGCTGAGGTTCATCAGGAAGGATTCGCTAAGCGTATTAAAGCTCATGTTCCTGTTGAGGTGGAAACTTTTTATTATGCTTATTCGAACCGCACAAATCTTACAAAGCAGGAATTTCAGAACAAGATTATTGAATGTCTCAAGGCCAAAAAGCCTGTAATGTATTCAATTTATTCAGCTGACAAAGTTATTAGCCATGCTGTTGTAATTGACGGGGTAAGAACTACCGGCAGGGATTTTCAGGTTCATATTAACTTTGGATGGAATGGTGTCTGTGACGGCTGGTATGATTTGTGGTCTCCGATTTTAGTTAAAGATCACACAATGGAAGGCGGCTACAGAAGATATGATTCTGAAGAAAGACAGTTGAATGTCTTAACTCCTCTTACCGGAGCCGCTAAGTCAGCCTGGAAACCGGAAAGACTTTCAGCTGAACAGATTAGAAACATTCAGATCGAGAGACGTAAGGTTCCTGAAATTGTGAATGGCACTCTTTATATCCCTGAAGGAACCACATATCTTTATTACAATGATTACAAGAACAACAGACAGATTCAGAAAATCAAATTCCCTTCAACTTTCAAGGGAACTACAAAAAATACCAACTTATTTGAAGGATGTGTAAATCTTAAGGAAGTTGAATTCCCAGAGTCCATGGAAAGACTTTCCGAAAATACATTCCTTAACTGTACAAAACTTGAAAAGGTCATCTATAACGGAAAGTGGACTGATCACGCTTATACCGATGCATTTGCTGGATGCACCAATTTAACAAGCGCAATCTTTACTTCTAGTTGTCAGGTTGTTCCAAGTGGAATTTTCTGGAAAGTAAATAGTGTTAAGAACGTGACACTGGCTGAAGGTGTTGAGTCTATTAATTACGGTGCTTTCTACGATACAAGCATTGCATCAATTCAGATTCCTTCCACTGTAAAAGAAATTGGCAGTTATGCTTTTTACAAAACATTACTCACTGAAGTTTACATTCCTTCATCAGTTGTAGAAATGGGGGACACAGTTTTCTCAAAATCAGTAAAAATTATTTGTGATGAAGGAAGTTACGCTCAGTCTTGGGCAAAAGAAAAGGGCTATACTACAAAAGAACCTATGGATGGACCTGAATATACCATTACAAATGGTGTTCTTACCTTCAACAGTAAGCTTAAAACAATTGATGCCAGCCAGTTCAAAGGCAATTCTCAAATACGTGAAGTTGTCATTGGGGAAAACATCACCAGCATAGGAAAGAGTGCTTTCGAGGGATGTGCCAACCTCAAGAAGATTCAGTTCAATGCGATCAATGTGGAAATGAACAATAGCAGTTCTGTAAATATTTTCAAGAACTGTCCTGTTGAAGAACTTGTCTTCGGTCCAAAGGTGCAGGTGGTTCCAAGGCAGGCGTTCAGAAATTTGAACAGCCTCAAATACGTGAAGATTCCAGGAAACGTAAAAGAAATCCAGCAGTCTGCATTCTACGGCGACAAGGCAATAGAAGAAATTGTCATCGAGGAAGGAGTGGAGACCCTTGTCCAGTACTGCTTCTACGGACTTCCACTCAAGAAGATCACGCTGCCGTCAAGCATTAGGTCAATCGAGACAGGCGCACTTCCAAAGTCAGCTGAGGTAATCTGTCCTGCAAATTCCTACGCCGAAGACTTTGCCATACAGAACGGAAACGAAGTGCCAAGCGCTTTCAATCTTTCAAACGGCGTGCTCACAATCAAGGAAGGAATCAAGACCATCCCTGAAGGCAAGTACATGGGCAACACCCAGATCCGCGAACTTGTGATTCCATCGACTGTGACAAAGATTGGCGGGGACGCCTTCAAGAACTGCACCAGCCTTATGAAAGTGACCTACAAGGCAGTGGCATGCACCAGTGCCGGAAATGGAGGAAGCACAGTAACCGCAGCCTTCGTTGGATGCACAAAACTTTCACAGGTAATCATCGCTGAAGGAGTAACTACAATTCCGGCAAACATCTTCCG
This sequence comes from Treponema sp., assembly GCA_024402635.1. GTDB lineage: Bacteria > Spirochaetota > Spirochaetia > Treponematales > Treponemataceae > Treponema_D. The sequence continues at coordinate 49,580 of JAKSTJ010000010.1, forward strand.
TGAGTGTCCGGCCCTCAAGAATGTGATCTTCCCGTCAAGCCTCAAGAAAATCAATTCCTCTGCATTCTACAAGACGGGTTTCGAGGAACTTGTGATCCCTGAAGGTCTGGAAGAAATTTCATACACCTGTTTCTCGTCGAATTCGAATTTGAAGACAGTAAGATTGCCTTCTTCTGTAACAAGTATCCAGAACAATGCATTTGACAAACGAGGCGTCAAGTTCTACGTGAAGAGCGAATCTTACGCGGAACAGTGGTGTAAATCTCAGAACGTGGAATACATTGCTGAATAAATTATTTTGTTGCTTATTGCGAATTGAACTGTGAGACTTGTGAAGCTCGAATTGCAACTGTGAACAATGATGAAGCTGCTGGACGCCTGGGTGTAAAATGAAAATCGAAATCAGGATAAGGTTTTTTAAATCGGTCAGATATACGGAAAATATTTAATTGCCCAGGGAGAATATTCAGCTTACCGTAAGTATGAAGGACTCATTAAGGATTTCCCGGAAGTTAATTCTGTAAGGGATGATGAAAACCGTCATGGTGATATAATGCTTGCTATGAGAAAAGAACTTTAAATTCGGAGAATAAATGGTATGAAAAAAACACTCCTTACAATCCTGGCATTATGCTTCCTCTCATTTTCAGCATGTGCACAATCATCAAAATCTACAGGTGAAAAAACTATGGGAACAACAATAAACATAACTGTAAACGGCGTAACAAAAACAGCAACTCTGGTTGATAATGTTGCAACAAAAGCTCTTCTTGAACTTCTTGCAAAAGGCAATGTAACTGTAAAAACCGATGACTACGGAGGATTTGAAAAAGTCGGAACTTTCGGAGCAAGACTTCCAACTGACAATTCCCAGATTGATACAGTTCCAGGCGACATCGTTCTTTATCAGGGAAACTCCATCAGCTTCTTCTATGACAACAACGGCTGGAGTTACACCATGCTTGGAAAACTTGATATTACTGATGTGAAAGAAATCAAAACTTTCCTTGCTGCAGGAAAGGGTAAGACTGATATTATTTTGAGTTTGAAATAGGAGCCCATTATAAGTAAACTGTATCACTGCTGACACTTGATAGAAACCAAAAGCTTTTGGATATTAGGTATGGCAACGGATACCTTCTTAAACTTGCAGATAAATCTTTTAGTTGTAATCTTTATGGAATTGATATTTCTGAAGATAAGAAAACTCTTGCAGAAAAGAGAAACAAAAAGGCTTTGAAAGCTAACCTGAACTGACACCAAAAAGTTGGACAAATTTATTATAAAAAATGAATTATCCAGTTGAATTAAAGATGAAAATTTTGTCAGAATATGAACAAGGAAAAGTTGGTTATAAACTGCTTGCAAGAAAGTATAGTCTAAAAAGAGATACTGTACGCTATTGGGTTTTGACCAATAAAGTTCATATGAAAACTGAAGACAAAATAGAGACTGAAGAGAAAGACGTTGCCTATTACAAAGCAAAGGCAGAATTCTGGAAAACTTATGCTGAAAAACTTGAAGAAGAAAGATTCGGCATAAGTTCAAAAAAAAATAAAGATAAAGGCAATAAAGGAGTGTCACGGGAAGAAGAAGTTGAAGATAAACCATCTGTGTGAAATTGCAGGAATAGCAAGATCTGAGTATTACTATCAGGTTAACAATACTCACAAAGAAGAAAAAGATATTGCAGATTTTGAAATAATAAACAGCATGCCAGAATTTGAACGGGATTCATATGGCTGCAAGAAAAAATCCAGGTATTTACTTGAAAATCATCAAATTCGGATGAATTACAAAAAGATACTTAGACTGGAAAAGAAGTTTGGATTGAAGATACATAACCGTGTCCGAAAACATCCTAAAGATTATTATGTCTACAAGGAAGAATGTTCTAAAAATCTTCCAGAAAACATATTGAACCAGGAATTCTTTTCTGCTGAACCGTACAAAAAGCTGGTAACGGATATTTCTTATTTCAAAATAAAAGGCGGATGGCTTTTTCTCAGCATGGTTCTTGATTTATACAATAATCAGGTACTCAGCTATAAATGTTCGAAGCACCCGAATACAGAACTCGCTCTGGAAACTATGAAAGATTTATTCCAGAAATATGATGTAAAGGGAGCGTTAATTCATTCTGACCAAGGTTCAACTTACAGGGCTTATGAATACAGAGATTTATTGAAATCAAACGGATGTATTCAAAGTATGAGCCGTGCTGGTCACTGCAGAGATAATGCCTGTGCAGAACATTTCTTTGGAGATTTAAAATCAGAGTCAAAATATTATGACTCTCTTAAAACCGGTATGTTAAATTTCAATCAGATGAAAAAACTGATTGATGATTACATAGATTTTTATAATCACAGAAGAATCCAGAAAAAATTGAACTGGAATTCTCCTGTGAAATATTTAGAAGGAGCGGCATAAATTCTGTCTAAGAATTTGGTGTCAGTTCAAAATTGATGGGGGAGATAAAACATTGTATGTCCAAGGAATCCAAGAAGTGTTTAACTTTTATGTATCCATACATTTATTGCTTTCATCTTCCCGGCTTTTCAGAACCTCAGCCCAATGCTCAATTACGCAAGCTGCAATTTGCGGATCGTACATAATCCCAATATTCTTTTCAATCTGTTCTTTGCAAAACTCTGGATCCATTCCTTTTCTATAAGGTCTGTCTGATATCATGGCATCTATTGAGTCTGCAACTGCTATTATTCTTGCCCCCAAAGGAATTTCTTCACCTTTAAGACCATCGGGATAGCCTTTACCGTCAAATCGTTCGTGATGAGATCTGACAATCTTTGCAACTTCCTCAAAGGATTTTACATTCTTTAAAATGTTGTATCCTTGAACAGAATGAGATTTCATTATTTCCCATTCCTCATCAGAAAGTTTTCCTTCCTTAAGGAGCACAGAATCTCTAATTCCAATCTTTCCTATGTCATGAAGATGGGCAGCAATGTGATATGTTTCCTTTTCTTCTTCAGCTAGATTCAACAGGTCGCAGATTTTTTCTGTCATTTCAGCTACTCGTGATGAATGATGACTGGTATATGGATCCCGCGCTTCCAGTGTTGAAATGATACATAAAATAAAATCATGGAATTGAGATAATGTTTGCATAATGCTCCTTTAAACGAATATTGTTTGCAATTGTGTCTTTTCAAATACTAAAATCTTCTGCGTAATTTTTTTTACGTATGGAATCCACATGAAGGCTTTTAATGCGGGATAAATTGAACTCATTCCTCTTCTAATATCATCATCCTTTACTTTGCGGAAACCTTTAGCGATGTTTTTTATATCTTCAAAGGAATCTGCACCAAACACAAACTTCGCTCCTGTTTTCTGAATGGATTCTTCAACCTTTTCTTTGTTAACCCATTTTTTCGCAAGGCACTCCATTAACACAGTAGCATTATCAAAATTGTCATGTATGATAGAGAGCATTTGTTCATTTTCTTCAGAGGTCAAATACATGCTTAGCCCCTCAATTATAAAAAGCATTTTTCCTTTAACCGTAATTCGTTCAGCCCATGCCGGATCAGTAACCGATATTCCGATGGTAGAAACACGTCCTGATTCGTTATAAATCTGATTACGTACTGCAATGGTCTCAGGCAAATCAAGGTTATACCAGGTAATCCTTCCGTTATCCATGCGGTAAAATCTTGTATCCAGGCCACATGCTATATTTACTACCGTACAGTCAGGATTATTTTCGATAAAATCTTTTACCAGTTCATCGAATACTATTGTCCTGGCAATAACACCCGTACCCATAGTAGAATCTTTTTCCGCCAAAGAAAAATCGTAATCGATGCGTTCCACCAGCTCTACGGCTTTGGCATCATAGAACTTATGCTTTTTTGATTTTGAATACTGTGCCCTGGCATAAAAGCTTTGGAGCATTGTTTCTGCTGTTCCGTTTAATTGAATCTTTATTTTATCTGACATAACAAATCCTACTTTTTCTCAATTCTAACAAGTTCATAACCAGTTTCTTTGATTACTTGTCTGATTTTTTCTTCATCCAAAATTTCATCAGCGACTATAACAGTCTGATTTTTTCGCTTTGATGACTTTACTTTTTTTACTGTAAAATTTTTGCGGATTGCATCATTAATGTGGCTTTCGCACATACCGCACATCATTCCGTTAATGTGTAAAATTGTTTTCATTTATTTATCCTTCCTTCTTTTCTACTGGAATAGTTTTAATTCTTGTAAAGAAATACGTGTACTTGATAGGAATTAAACAAAGTACAATGACTCTTCCTATGATATTTCCAATTGAATTTCCGTTTATGATTGCTTTGTACTGCATCATTCCAAAAGAAAAGAGAAGCATAATGCTGGCAGTTATTAAAATGGTCAGTTTTGTTTTTAATGTCATTTCTCTTTTTTCAAAAAAATTTTCCAGATGTTTGTGATAAAGCTTAGTTGATTTAAACCAGCGTTCAAGGCGTTTTGATCCTTTTGCAAAACAGATTGCTGCCAGCATTAAAAATGGTGTTGTTGGCAGGACGGGAAGAGGAATACCTAAACAGCCTAATCCTAAAAAAATAAAACCTAAAATAATAAATACAATTTTCATATAATTTTTCTCCTTTTAGTTAGTTATAGCTAACTTTTACCTTAAAATTTTTTACTTAGATGCTTTATACACATCCCAGGCATAAAGAAAATCATTCTTGGGCCTGAGTAACGCATGACTTTTCTGATTTTTTCTCTGTATTCCGGTTTGTAGCAGTGAGTCTTGCAGTGGCTGCAGAAAGTTTTTGTGCCCTTTGCAATATAAGGACATTTCTGACTTCTGAGCTGTGCATATTCTGCAAGATCCTGACATTCGGTACAGAGAAAAACTTTTTTAGGGGTCTGTCCCCCTTTTTTTTTATATTCGTTCCAAGTTGCTTTATGATTTTGGTGGCAGTATAGCTGAATCATAAAAGTGACGGTATTCTGTTCTTTAGTCCGCTTCTGTTGAATTTCCTCTGATTCCATCAGCTGAGTCTCCCGCTTTCCAGCTTGTAGATTTTATCTGCAAATTCAAATGTAGAATCCCTATGCGAAACTAATACAACAGTTTTTCCTTCTGATTCCTTTTTTACTGTTTCCATAATCTGATGTTCATTGAATAAATCCAGATTGCTGGTTGGTTCATCAAGGATTAAGAAATCTCCGTCATGTAAGAAGGCTCTGGCTAAACCTAAACGCTGGCGCTCACCACCGCTGAAATTGTCTCCTAATTCAGAAACTTTGGTCTGGTAACCTTCTGGAAGTGCCATTATAAAATCGTGAATTGCAGCTTTTTTGCAGGCAGTCTGAATTTCTTCCAGAGTTGCATTCTGTTTTGCAATTCGCAGGTTATTTTCGATTGTGTCATGGAATAAAACTGTTTCCTGGGTAACATAACTTTCTATTGCTTTAAGATTGTCTGAATTGATTACGTTTACAGACTGACTGGAGATTTTTACTTCTCCGGAATCTGCTTTCCAGAAACGCATGAAGAGTTTTAATAAAGTTGATTTTCCAGAGCCGCTTTTTCCCTGAATACCGATAATCTTGTCCTTTGGAAATTCCATAGAAACTTTATTCAGAATCTGTTCATCTTTATTGGAAGGATAAGCAAAAGTCACATTGTGGCTGAATGCACCATCAAAAGAAACATTAATTCCTTCTGTAACATCCAGTAAGAGAGGTTTTTCATCTAAAAGAGAAAGTACCCGTTTCCCGCTGGCAATTGTTCCGCTAAGTCCACTTCCTAAGGCTGCAACTGCAAGAACTGGCCCAAAGGAACTGAACATTGCAGTAACTGCGACTACAACCTGTTCAATGGAAATCTGTCCAAGTTTATAAAGATAAAGAGAAACCGCAAGCATAGTAAGAGCACCGCATGTAACAAAGAATCCTGAAAGAGCAGAAGTAAAACCTTCATTTTCGGAAAGTTTTTTTCTTGTTGCAGAAAGTTCATCGCTGCCGGTCTTAATCTGTTCAAGTTTTTTACTTCCGTTTGAATATAGAATTGTCTGTTCAAGACCACGAAGACAGTCATAAAGGAAAGAATTCATTTTTCCGTATTCTTCACGGTGAATTGTGCCAAGTTTTACTGCTGTTTTATTTACAATGGCAGGAACCACAATTCCAACTAAGCAATAAAAAACTAAGGCAACTAAAGCTAGCCACAAATTTAGTTTTGCAAAAAACACCAGCATTCCCACAGTTACAAGGGTTGCAATGCAAACCGGGCTTATTGTGTGGGCATAAAAAACTTCCAGAAGTTCAATGTCAGAAGTGAGGATTGAAAGAAGTTGACCTTTTTCTTTTGTTTCAAGCTTTGCAGGCCCCAGTTCCCGAAGCTTTTTAAAAACGATTGCTCTGATTCTTGCAAGAATTGAAAAGGCCAGATAGTGATTGCAGTACTGTTCAATGTAGTGAAGAACGCCACGGGCAATTCCGATAACAGGGAAAATCCACAAAGGGATAATCTCCCTGGAGATTGGCCCCATTAATGCAAGAGCCCCTAAAGTTGGAATTCCGATTACAAAAAATGTCCGATTGTTCCAAACAGAACAGCCAGAAGCATTACAGGAAATAAGGGCAGGTTTAAACAGGCCGGCGAAATAGCGCCGACCTGTTTAACTTGTGTTTTCATGGAAAACACTTTTTGAACGTGTTCGCTCTCGCGAACGAATTGTAAATCCTCAGTTGTTGATACAACTTGCGGTTTACAATTTGAAAGGAAGATTAATTTTGATAAGCGCAGTAAAGTTTTCATTAGTTTCCTCCTTGAGATGCTGAATCAAGTTCAGCATGACCACAGGAAAAACATTGGACACCTCTCAAAGTTCCGTTTTCAAATTCATAAATCTGGTCGGCATCTTTACAGTTTTCTTTTCTGTGGCTGATCATGATGATGGTTTTTGTGGATTTTAACTTATGCAGTAATTCTAGAATTGCAGTTTCACTTTCTACATCAATATTGCTGGTGGCTTCGTCAAAGATGTAGACTTCGCTGTTGTGTAAAAGGGCGCGGGCAATGGACAATCGCTGTTTCTGACCGCCACTTAAATTTGCTGCATCTTCCTGAATCTGAAAATCAAGGCCACCGTTTTGTTCTACAAACTCTTTTAATTGAACCTGACTAAGAACATTCCACATTTCTTCTTCTGTGGCAGATGGATTTCCTTCCCAAAGGCAGTCTCTGATTGTTCCTTTGAAAATCCAGTCTCTGTGACTTATGTAAGTGCAGAATTTGTAAAGGGATTCTGGGGCGAGACTAGAGAGGTCTGTCCCCATTATTTTTACAGTGCCTTCATAATTGGAATTTATTCCTGCCAGAACTTTTGCAGTTGTTGATTTTCCAGACCCTGATTTTCCTATAAATGCGGTAAAGGATCCAGCGGGAATTGTTAGAGAAATATTGTTCAGTACTGTTCTTTCGCCGAACTTGTAAGAAAGATTTTGGGTTTCGAAAACAAGAGGTCTGTCCCCGTTGTAAGAAGAATTTTCGGGGGCGTTGCGGGGGTGTCCCCCGCTAGAGAGGATAGCGACAGACTTTTGGCTGGCGCGTAAGGGGAGACTTCCCCTTCCTTCCTCAACATCCAATAAGGCGAAAATATTATTGCTGGCTGTGGTTCCGTTCATTGCGGTGTGGAAATAGCTTCCAAGGCGGCGGAGAGGAATAAAAAAATCGGCGGAAAGAAGGATACAGATTAGTGCGTGCTCAAGGGAAAGCTGACCATTCAAATAGGAAGAAAGAGCGGTCATAATTCCAAGGCCAGCACCACCATAAGCAACGGTATCCATAATGATGATGGAATTAAGCTGGAAGGAAAGAACTTTCATTGTAATGCGACGGAAATTTTCTGCATCAAGGCCAAGTTTTTTCTGTCGCTCTTCATCGGCGTTATAGATTTTAAGTGTTGTAAGGCCCTGAAGATTTTCGAGATAATTGTCGGCAAGGTTTGCATACTGGTCCATGTAACGGCCAAGAAGTTTTTTTGCGATTTTTTGAACTGCAACAATGGAAACAGGAATAAGGGGTACGCACACCAGAAGAATCAGTGCCATTTTAAGATGAATGAAGGCAAGAACTGCAAAGGTAAAAAGAGCTGCAATCATACTGTAAAAAAACTGAGGTAGATACTGACCGAACCAGACTTCAATCTGTTCAACTCCTTCAACTGTCCACTGGATGATTTTTGCGGTTTCAGTTTTTTCCTGATACTCTGGTCCAAGACGGAGAAGTTTTTCGTAAATCAGGGTGCGGAGGGTCTTTTTTACTTCCTTACTGGAATTAAAACTTGCTACGGAAATAAACTGATTACACAAAAAAGTTGCAAAAACGGAAAGTATAATCAGAAATGCCGGAAGTTCAATACTGCTGCCACGTTTTTCTATAATGGAAGCAACTGAAAAAACAAGAACAAAATTCGAAATCAAAGATATGAGTTTTAACACTACTGTTATGAACACATATTTTTTTGATTTTGGTACAAGATTTAGCAAACGTTTGTTTATCATCATTTTTAGTTAGCCTTTACTAACATAATAATGAAAATAACAAATTGTTTAAAGTGGTTAGGGAGTACTAACTGCTTTTTTAGAATATGATTTTATTTATTATCCACATCAATAACAAATAGAATTACTCAAAAAATCAAATCAGCGTTAAAATTATTTGGTATTCTCATATTGTAAGCTCTTCCGGAAGAGTTTTGGAGTAACAAATGGCAAATATGGATTTATTGTTAAGGTCACTTTCCTACATCGAAGATCATCTTAATTGTGAAATTCAAACTGAAGATATTGCCCGTGCCTGTTTTGCTTCTAAATCATCTTTAGAAAAAACATTCAGAGTTCAGGCAGGATTTTCAGTTCACGATTATATTCTTCGTCGTCGTATGATGAAGGCCGCCCGTATGATGATTCAAAAGCCAAATTTAAGTTTGCTGGATATTGCTGTGGAATATGGATTTTCAAGTCATGAAGCCTTTACCAGAGCATTTTTTAGCATTTGGAACTGTAATCCGTCGGAGTTTAGGGAAAAATACATCAGTAAGAGTAAGATTCCAGAATTATTTCCTCAGATTACAGGCTTTGCAAATCTTATTGGAGAAAAAAATATGAGAAGAACCGTTGATATTTCGGAGATGTATGATTTTATTAAGGAACGTAAGGATTGTTACATTGTGTGTTCAGATGTTGAACATTTAGTTCCTATAAATGAGATTTCCAGAAAAGCCGGAGACATTGCCCTTTCGGAAACTATGAAACGTATGCTGGATGCCAGTAGCGATGAAGATGTGGTTTTCAGAATCGGTAAGGATGAGTTCGCACTTATTACAAACAGCAGTGACATTAAATACGCAGAAGAGATTCAGAATAAAATCTTAAGCCTTAATGGTACAACTTTCGATTTTGAAGATAAAAAGATTCCATTGAACCTGACAGTGGCAATTACCAAAATAAACGAAAAATCTTTCCATTACGGGGATATTTTTACCCAGATGTTTGATGCTATAATGGATGTCAGAAAGGGAAAGTTTTAGGGAAAATTTAATCAAAATGAATTTTATACGGATACGCATAATATGTGTTATGTGGATGCACCACTGGTGCACAATTTTGTAATTAAAAAGGCTCAATTATTTTCTATATAAAATAAACCAAAAATATGTTATATTTTTAATATGAACAAAGAAATTAAATTCATAGATTTATTTGCTGGAATTGGCGGATTTCATATTGCACTTTCTTCTCTCGGCGGAAAAGCTGTATTTGCCAGTGAATGGGATAAAGATGCAGCTTTAGTTTATGAAAATAATTTTTCTCTAAAACCAGAAGGTGACATTACAAAAATTTCTGAAAAATCCATTCCAGACCATGATGTGCTTTGTGCAGGTTTTCCATGTCAAGCTTTTTCCATTAGCGGCAAACAGCTTGGTTTTGAAGACAGCCGCGGAACCCTCTTTTTTGATGTTGCACGAATAGCAAAAGAAAAGCAACCTAAAGTAATGTTTTTGGAGAATGTAAAAAACCTTGCTCGCCATGATGGTGGAAAAACTCTTGCAGTTATAAAAAAAACATTAGATGAAATTGGATATGATGTTTTTGATGAAGTTCTTGATGCATCAAAATATGGAGTTCCTCAGAGCAGAAAACGTATATATATAGTATGCTTTAGAAAAGATTTAAATGTAAAAGAATTTTCATTTCCAGAGGAAGAAAATTTGAAAAAGCATGTAATGGATATACTGCTTCCAGAATCAGAAACAGCAAAGTATGAAATTCATAGGAATGATGTAACCATAAATCAAAATGTAAAAGAAAAATTTTCTAACAGTCCTTTACGAATTGGAACTGTAAACAAAGGCGGCCAGGGAGAGCGAATTTACAGTCCACTAGGAACGGCAATTACTCTATCAGCATATGGAGGTGGAGCTGGAGCAAAAACAGGCTTATATAGAGTGAATGGTAAAATTCGAAGGCTTGCTCCACGAGAATGTGCTAGACTAGATGGATTTCCTGAAACTTTCAAAATTGCAGAACGAGATACTATTGCATATAAGCAGTTTGGAAATTCCGTTGTTGTAGATGTTTTAGTAAAAATAATGAAAAACGCCCTTGAAAAAGAGGAGGTTGTTGCATGCCTATGACGGGTTCTGAAATTGCCAAAGGTGGCTTTAATAACGAACAGGAAGTAGCTGACAAATTCAACAATTGGAAAAAAGATTTAGATGCTCAAAAATGGCTTGAACTAATGATGTATAATTTGGATGAAATTACATCTGTTAAAGCTGAAAAAATAGGTGGCAAAGGATACAAATCGGATATTAATGTCACAATCAATGTTACAATTCAAAAAAAAACAAAAAATGCTGAACTTACTTCGGTTGAAAACATACAAGTTAAACTTGTTTCAAATGATGTAGGATTTAATCAAGTCGAAAAGAAAAAGGTAAATGCCTACATAGAAAATTGGCATATCGATTCTGAAGTCGAAAATATTTTGAAATTATATGACGGTGAAATACCTCCAAGATTAGGCTCTCGTGATGCAAAACGGATGTATGTAGATGAATTTACTGATGTTGAACAAGAAAAATTAAAATCATTTTTGCAGAAAAACCTAATTATGATTATTAGTGATGTGATTCGCGGACGCGGAAGATTTGCTGCAGAATGGACTTTAGTAATAAACAAGAGTAACGGCTATAAATGGAAATTAATTGCAGTCAATGAAGCTATTTCAATTTATGCAGGTGACTGTAAAGTTGTTTTTACGAAAAGTGGAAACATTCATTTAGGTAATATAACTCTACAACGAAAAGGCGGCGATAACGGTGCCGCTTCTGCTAATATGTTACAATTTAAAGCAAATCCTATGATCTTATTCTAAGTGTAAAATAATCACATAACACAGTTTTCAAAGCCGACAGGCAGTCAAGTTGCCTGCGGTTTAACTGCATGGTATCCTAATCAATACAAATTTAGCTGGATTAAAAACAGGCATAGAGTTATGGATTTTAAAACAGAGTTGACTAATTTAATTAATCTTATAAATGGCGGTCACAATCAGGATGAAATAAAAAGGAAATATCTCAAGCTGGTAAAAAAATATCATCCAGATGGAGTGGCAGAGAATTTGAAATCTACTTATAACGAATATATGGTTGTTCTTAATTCTGTTTACGCGAAAGGAAAGACAGAAGTTCAGGAACTTAATTTTAAGAAACCACATACTGAAGAAGATAAGAAACATCTGGCGGAATATTTCAGAAGGATTTTTGATTATGGAAAATCGGAGTATGAAAAGGGATTCCGTTCTATTCATGAAAATCAGATTAATAAGCTGGATAGAAAGGCTGTAGATCAGAACACGCTGGAAATTATGGGGCATTATCTTAATGCTATTAAATGTTATGAATTTATTCTAAGAAATTGTTCTGACAGAGTTCTTGTGGATTCTGTTGAATTTGATTATTACATGTTGAAGGATTACAATGCAAAGCTAGCTAAAACTCTGTTAAACAATAATGAAAATATGTTGATGGAAAAATAACAATTTAATTGGATGGCTTGTTTTATAAAAACAAGCCATCTAAATGAATATTAGAAACTGTATTTATAAGAAACAGGGAAACTGATAGCAGTAGCGTCTGCAATTTCAACAGCGATTCCAGCACTTAATTCGTGGTTACCAAATGCGTAAGCTGCAGATGCCTCAATTGCAGAAGCAGTTGAACTTGCGTCTGCAAAATCCATGTTTATAGTTCCCTGAGCAGCAATAGTCAAACTGTCTGTAACTGAAGCTTCAATTCCAAGTCCAGAATATAAATCGTTTCCGTCTGCACCGAAGTTTGTTACACAATCAAGGTTAAGTGTAATAATTGAGAACTCATATGAAGCCCCTAAAGTAAGAAGATTGCCGGCTACATCACAAAAATCATCGTTGTAAGAAAAACCAAGATTTACTGTAAGATTTTCTACGCCTGTATAAGAGCCAAAAACTCCGAAGCCAAGGTTATTGATAGGGGAACGGAGAGCAGCACCAACACTGAAGCTTTCTGTTGTGTAATCAACACCAGCATTTATATCTACTTTGTCTTCACTTTCGCCAAATACAGATGGAAGATTGATACCAGCTCCAACCGAAAGATTTTCAATTGGTCTTACAATTACTGCAAGTTTGCTTCCAATGTCTCCGTTACCAACATTATCATCTGCTACAGGAAGATAAGAACCTGGTGTAAAACAGTCTGTGTTAAAATCAATGCTTACCATTTCTACAGGAGTAAATTCTACATATGCAGAATCAATTTCGTAATCTGTTAATCCAAACTTATCATCATCATTCTTTCCAAATTCTGTAATCAAAGAAACTCCGGCTTTTACTTTTTCTGATTCAAGTTCAACTGTTACCTGATTTGCAAATCCTGCAAACTCAGCACTTCCATCAGAAATAGACACTATATCTGAAGAAAGTTCATTTTCAAAAGATACTGTTACTTCCTGAGCAAAAGTAACGCCTGTAAACGCCAGTGCAGCAACTGCACCAATTACCATTTTTTTCATTTTTTATTCCTCTTTAT
>JAKSTJ010000100.1 GCA_024402635.1 Treponema sp.
TCTTGAACTCGTAATATACTGGAACATTTGCCAAGTGTGTCTGCCATCTCCAGTCTTCACCAGCCTTCAAAGATGTAGAAGCGAATACACCGTTGATTCCCAATGCTTCTTTATTTGCCTGCATGTCATCACAAACTGCCTTCAAAGCTGCAAAGTTGTTTACTTCGTCCATGCTGTTGTATGAAGTTGCCTTGTTTGGAAGAGCAAAATACTTGTCTGTGATTGCCTTGTTATAAATGATTCCGTATCCTTCAACAACATAAGGAATTCCGTATGGAGTTCCGTCGATTGTTACAGCGAGAGACTTGTCAGAAAGATGCTTGTAAAGTTCTGTGTTTGATAGGTCTGCACAGTAGCTGCTCCAGTTTGCATATCCGCGAGGTCCGTTGATCTGGAACAATGTTGGAGCCTGTTTTGTTGCCATCTTTGATGTAAGAGTTGATTCGTAAGAGTTGTTTGCTGCAGTCTCAACAATAACTTTTACGCCCGTTTCTTTTTCATATGCATCAGCCAATTCCTGGTAAATTGATGCTACTTCTGGTTTGAAGTTCAAATAGCGAACCTGACCAACACCAGAATCTTTTTTTGCACATGACATAAAACATGATACAGCCAATGTACCTGCAACAACTGCTGATACAATTTTCGTTATTTTTTTCATTTTATCCTCCTAATGATAAAAAACTAATAAATTAAAAGCCGTATTAATCGGTAATATTCTGGAAACGTTACTGGAAACGTTTCCAATAACTATAGCATATATGCCTTATTTGTATCTGTCAAACATTTTTTTAAATTTTTTTGAATTTTTTTTATTTTCTGTGAATTTGAATCCAATTAACGGCAAAATCAACAAGAATTCGTTGATTCATAAGTTTGATTTCGGCATTTCCAAGGGGTTCTTTGGTAAAAGGGCAAGATTTTTCAAAGGCATTGCCAAGCTCAGTAAAATCTTCCCCATCAACAGAAAGAGTTTCGTATTCTTTCCAGACTCTTTTTCCGTTTTCCAGAACTGCACTGTGTTCAATACGGTTTCTTTTTGAAGGATATTCAGCTCTTACATCAGCTAGATGAAGGGACGTATTCTTATCATATCCAACCCCAATAAGAAGGACCTTTGCATTCAATTCATAAAGCTTACCAATAGGGGAGCCTTCACCAAAAATATTAGACAATGAATGTTCACATACTATGTAGTCCGAATATTTACCCCAGGCACAAACTGAACGGGCTGGATGGTTGCTGCGTTTTGTTCCAGGCCATAATCTGAACATTTCTGCAACAGCGCCCATAGTGTTTGTTGGAGTAATATTTTTATCAAAAGCTGGCCAGTTATCTCTGATTATTTGCCAGTCACTTTCATCTGCAGTCCAATGAACACCTGCTTCGGGATCAAGATTTTTCCAGGATTGAGCAGGCATTACAATTGTTCCGTCATTGCCTACAGTTTCTATAAGTGCTTCAATAATAGCCTGAGCACCACCGCATACATATCCAATACTACTTAAGGATGTGTGAACAATTACAGTGTCTTTTTCCGTAAGCCCTGCGCTTTTAAGTTTATTTTTGATTTCTTGTTTTGTTATTACTTTCATAAAACCCTCTATTTTCTAAATTTGCCAGGAGCCATATTATATTTTTTTTTGAAGCAGCGATTAAAATAGGAAAGGTTGTCAAAGCCTATAAGATACGAAATTTCCATAATGCTTTTACTGGTTTCGGTCAGAAGTCTTGCCCCCATAATCAATCTGTAATCATTCAGATATTCAATAAAAGGTACTCCAAGGTTTTTTTTGAAAATTTTCATAAAATAAGAAGGAGCACAGCCGGTTTCCTTTGCAATTTCATCGATTGTGATTTTTTCGTTGTAGTGAAGTTCAATATATTTTAATGCAGTTTTCATTCTGTCCAGATTTTTAGGTTTAATTATTCGGGAAACAGATAATCTGCATTTGTTTATCAGAAGAAAAATTATTGTAAGAAGGTGAGCCTTGATTAATAATTCCGAACCCTCTGGTTTTTCTGTTCCCAGCTTATCGCAATTATCCAAAAGACTGACAATTTCTTCATATTGAGGAACACCTTTATAAAAATGTACGGGAATTGGAATATTGCCTGCAAAAAATGGCATTAAGTATTCTGTTTCACTGATATCGAAAAGCTTAGACTGGAGTAAATCTGTAGAGAAGATTATATTTTCATATTCCATTCGGTTTAGATTTTTTGTTGCAATAGAATGTAGCTGTCCAGGGAGAATAACAACAAAACTTCCTGCATAAACTTCATAATCAGTAAGGTTGACCGAAATTATTCCACTGCCTTTTTTTACATATACAATTTCCATATCTTCGTGCCAGTGGATTGGAACCATTTGAAAATCCTGGGGAATTGTACATGGGTAAATATCAAAGGGGAAAGCTTTTCGACCATGCTTTTTTCCTTCCTGATAGTTTTCATATTCTGGTATAAGCAATATATTTCTCCGGTTTTTAAAATATAAAACAGTGTATTATTATGCAATTTTTAGCACCGAATAATCAAAAAATCAATAAAAAAGATAGTATTGTGCAAAACATTTATCATTATTAAGCAAGTTTTCAGAATGCTTCAGGTTTATCATCTAAACATAAACAAAAAACTTCAGGTTTATTGGCAGGAGAAAATCATTATGAATATAAAAACTTTATTGGAAAACAAATTAATGAAGTCCATAAAGGAAAGCTCGAAGGAAGAAATCTACATTGCTTTGTTGAATATTGTAAAAGAAATGGCGGAAGATAAGGTTTCTGAAACGGGAAAAAAGAAAATTTATTATATTTCTGCAGAATTTCTTATTGGAAAACTGCTTTCAAATAATCTGATTAATTTGAAACTGTATGATGAAGTAAAAGCGGTTCTTGAAGCAGAAGGACATTCTCTTGCAGAAATTGAAGAGCTGGAAATGGAACCTTCTTTAGGAAACGGGGGACTTGGTCGCCTTGCTGCCTGTTTCCTGGATTCAATTGCTACTTTAGGCTTAAACGGAGATGGAGTAGGTTTGAATTATCATTTTGGGTTATTCAAACAGGTATTTGAAAATAATCTTCAGAAAGAAACTCCTAATCCATGGATTACAGAAAACAGCTGGCTTAAAAAAACTGAAAAAACATATCAGGTTGAATTCGGTGGTTTTACAGTCCAGTCCCGTATGTATGATATTGATGTAACAGGTTACGGAAATCACACAATAAAGCTTCATCTTTTTGATATTGAAGGTGTAGATGAATCAATTGTTGGAAATACGATTGATTTTGATAAAGCTGCAATTCAGAAAAATCTTACTTTATTTCTTTATCCTGATGATTCTGATGATAAGGGAAGACTTCTTCGTGTTTACCAGCAGTATTTTATGGTTTGTAATGCAGCAAAACTGATTATTGAAGAGGCAATGGCAAAAGGCAGTAACCTTCATGATCTTGCTGAATACGCTGCTATTCAAATTAATGATACTCATCCTTCAATGGTAATTCCGGAGTTGATTCGACAGCTGTGCGAAAAAGGACTTTTGATGGAGGAGGCAATCAATATTACTTCAAAAGTATG
>JAKSTJ010000101.1 GCA_024402635.1 Treponema sp.
CAAAAGCGGGTCCCAGTAACGAAAAAAAATAAAGGAAACCTCCCACGAGTCCAGAAATCTTTAGTCGGCATAAACCGAGAAAGATTTCCTACGCGGGTCCCTCCTTGATTTGTTTTTCTACGTCCCGCTTTTAATACATTTGAAGGATCAGGAAATAAAAATTTTTATTAAAATTACATAAATTGACTTTATTACGGTATAATAATTTTAAGAGGTATTAGTTTTGAAAAAGTTTTTTTCTATACTATTAAGTATTTTTGTTTTTGTTTTTCTGCTTATAACTTTACTTTATAATGCAGTTATTAAAAATTTATCTGTTTCAGCTATTTCAGATATTATTATTAAAACACTTGAAACAGATTTTGTTCAGGCTCCTGAAATTCCTTATGATGATTCCGGCCTTTTTTATCCTGAAAATAAAATCCTGAAAAATGCAGCTTATGAAAATGTTGATAACGAAGTTTTATCTAATTTTGCTAGTGAAATTCTGGAAAATTATAATCTGGATTTAAATCTTTCTGATGAAATTACCAGAAAAATTCTTGATGATTCTGTTTCTAAAAAATTTCTTAATCATCTTGCAAATGAAGCAGGAGATTATTTAACTGGAAAAACTGAAAAACTGGACCTTTCTGCCAGTGAACTTAAAAATCTTATTGATAATACTGTTTCGATTTATGAAAAAGAAACCGGTGAAAAAATAGATTACGAACTTTCTGAACAGGATCTTGAATTGGCTTTAGATTATACTATTGATTTTGTTCAGTCTGGACTTGAAGAATTAAAAGAAGATGATAATCTGGTAAAATATTTTAACATTATAAAGAAAATTCTTTCTCCTGTTAATTTGATTATCCTGATTGGAATTGTTGTTATTCTTTTCCTTATAATTTTTGCAATTAATCTTAATATTTTCAGTGCCTTTGCTTACGTTTCCGTTCCTTCTATTATTGCCGGTTTATTAACATTTATTTCAGGCATCCTTGGTAACTTTATTTTTGATAAAATTCCTTCTTTGTTTGGACCTGAATATGTGGATTTTTTAACAGCTGTTGTAAAAATGATGTCTGGTATTTTTAAAACTTGTACATGGACTGGCATAGTAACCTTTGTTATTGGAATTGTTCTCTGTATTACAGGTTTTTCTTTGAAGAAAAAATTATCTGCTCGTTAATATGAGAGTATAATATAACTTAACAACATAAAGGAGTTTACATAATGTTTTGTCCAAATTGTGGAGATGAAATTAAGCAAGGTGCTAGATTTTGTGTTAATTGTGGTTATAAGGTCGAAGGAATAAAGAATCCCTTTGAAAATGGTAATAATTCTACAGAACCTCAGGTTTCAAATGTTCCTGAAGAAAATAAATCGACTTTTGTAACAACAAATAATCAACCAGTGAAAAAAGTAGTAGGAAATTCTGGCAGTTATTATGATGGTTCAGTTTCTGAAAGATTATTATGGTCTTTCTTAGGAGCTTTAGTAACATTTGTTTCTTTGGGAATTTGTACTCCAATTGCACAGTACTGGCTTATTAAATTTGATACTGAACATACTGTTGTTAATAACAAAAGAATGATTTTTAAAATGGGACTTGGAGAATTCTTTGGATTCTGTTTCCTTAATTATCTTTTGATTCTGGTAACTTTAGGAATCTGGGGATTGTATTTCCCATATAAATTAAAGAAAAAGGTTTTAAGCAATACTTATTTTGAAGGGGAAGATACTGCTGTAGGAACAAGTAATTTTGATGGTAACTTCTGGAAATTCCTTGGCATGTCATGGATTGTTTATGCAATTTCCTTTGCAACATTTGGACTTGCAGCTCCTTTTGCATATGGAATCGCATTAAAGTGGGAAAATAATCACAGTGTTGTAAGTAACAGAAGATTATATTTCAATACAAATTTATGGGTATTTACAGGCTTAGTTCTTCTTCATACTTTGTTAGTTGTTGTAACATTTGGTATTTATGGAATTTGGTTCCCTGTTATTATAAACAGATTGATTGTAAAAGATGTAAAATTAATGGATTCTGTTCCTGAAAATGAAAGAGTTTCTTTTTGTTCAGAAAAACTGAAGTTATCTCAGCAGATTTTAATAGGACTTTCATTTGTTCTTGCCGCTTTATTTATTACAAATGTTACATCTATTTTCACTGTAATCGGATCATACTTTGCATTCTTTCAATTTAATAGTTTCGGTGGAAGATTAATAGATTTTATATCAATGATTGTATCAATTGTTGCGGGACTTGTTCTTGTAATTGGTTTGGGGACTTTCCTTCTTACAGATAAAAAATCAATTTGTTCTATTATTCCAAAAGCTTTGATTCTGGCTGGAGGTTTTAAATTAGGAGAATTGATTCCTACTATTGTGAAGTATCCATTGGTAATATTCTATCCTAATTATTTATTAGGAATTACTGCTGTAGTTTTGATGATGATTGTAATGATTCCTTTTGTAAAACAGGATTCTTCAGAACTTAAGATTAGTAATTTAGGTTTAGCTGGTGCTTTAACAGTTTCGATTGTAACAGGTTATTTCTGTAATTATCCAGTTCCAATTGAAAATCTATTTTATGATTATTATGAGACTGCTTTGTTCACAATATTTGATTACATTGTTATTCCTTTATTACTGATTGCACTCGTTGCTTATATCCTTAGATTTTATATAGAAAAGAATACTATTAAAACTGTTTCAGGGATTCTGATTCTTGTTTCAACAACTTTGATTGTTGTTACTGGTATTATTTTTGTAATTCTTAGAGCATTCAGTTCAGAATATATTTATTTACAGAACGATATTATTATGATGATAAAACTTACTCTGGTATTAGCAGCAGTTGTTTTGTCCATTATGGCGATTTTTGCTAAAACTAAAGTTTCTAAATTATTGAATATTCTGTATATCATTTTTTCAAGTTTAATTCTTGTTGCTTATATTATTTTTGCATTTATTTTCCCTAAACTTTCTTTTGATTTTGGAAGTTTTTTTAATAAGTCAAATGATTATGAACAGTCTTATGAATATTCATATGATGATTATTCTTATGGCTATGATTATTCAGATGATAATTATGGCATTTATAAAGGTGCCAGAATGACAGCAATTGAAAACTTAAGATTAAGAGAATCTGAATCTAAAAATTCTGCAACTGTTGTAATTATGAGGGCCGGTACAAAAGTTGAAGTTCTTGATATTGGAAAATATGAAGTAATTGATGGAATTCACAGTTACTGGATTAAGGTAAAGATTCTTAAAAATGCATATGACACTGAAAATAAACGAATAGCCGAAGGTACTATCGGATGGTGTTATGGCGGATATTTGGATTAGTCTTTTGAAATTTCTCTGGGCGTTGCGGGCCGATTAAATAGAAAAACTTGCCCGCTGGAAGGGGTAGCGGAAAATGAAAAAGCCATTGTGGAGACACAATGGCTTTTTTAGTTGAAGCGAGGGGAAGGC
>JAKSTJ010000102.1 GCA_024402635.1 Treponema sp.
TTTTTTATTTTTTCATCTGTTGCACTTGCAATTACAATCTACCGCCTTCCCCTCGTTTCAAACAAAAAAGCGCCGTTTTGTTAAAACGACGCTTTTTTATTTTACACTACCCCTTCTAACGGGGAAATTCCCCGTAACGCCCCTTGTCTTTACATAAAAAAAAAGTCATCCGATTACGAAAATCAGATGACTTTATAAATATTTAACAATTATAAAAATCCACAGAAACTTTATTTAGCTAAAGGATTTCTTAATTTTTCAAAATATTTGTTTGTTTCTTTAGCAGCAACACCACTTAAAAGAATTAAAGAAATACAGTTAGGAATAGCCATTAATCCGTTTGTAATATCTGCAATTGTCCATACAGCAGAAATTGTTAAGTATGGTCCAATAAATACAGCAACAATGTAAAGAACACGGAAAATCATAACTACATCTTTGTTTCCTTTTGTTAAGTATTCAACACAGCGTTCTGAATAATAATCCCATCCAAGAATTGTTGTAAATGCGAAGAAGATAAGACAAATCATAAGGAGGTATTTAACAGAAACAGTATCTCCTCCAAGAACTTTTGTAAATGCAGCAGAAGTTAATGGAGCACCAACTACACCCTGAATAGATGGATCTTCTGGTAAACCTGGAATATAGAATGCAATTACAATAGCAAGACCAGTCATTGTACAAATAATAATTGTATCAATAAATGTTCCAAGCATAGAAACAAGACCCTGTTCACATGGTTCATCTACTTTTGCAGATGCAGCAGCAATTGGAGCAGAACCAAGACCAGCTTCGTTAGAGAAAATACCACGAGCAATACCTTTCTGCATTGAATCAATAATAGATTTAGTTACATAACCCATAGCACCAAAGCTGGCAGCTTTAACACCAAATGCACTCTTGAAAATAACAGCAAATGCAGCAGGAACTTTTGTTGCATTCATAATAATGATTGCAATTCCCATGAATACATAAATAATTGCCATTGCAGGAACAATTTTTTCTGCTACTTTAGAAATTCTCTTAAGACCACCAATAATTACAAGTGCAGCAAAGAATGTAACAAGAAGACCTGAAACAAAAGTTGCAATTGTAATATCCTGACCAAATAAATTGAACATTACAGGAGATTTAATAGCATCATTTACAGCAGAAGTAATACCATTAATCTGAGTAATAGTACCAATTCCAAGAAGACCTGCTAACATTCCAAAAACAGCAAATAAGATTGCAAGCCATTTCCATGTAAATCCAGTTCTTTCTTTAAGACCTTTTTCAATTGTATAGAAAGGTCCACCAAGAATTGTTCCGTCAGGTTTAACTTCACGATATTTTACTGCAAGCATACATTCAGTATATTTTGTTGCAATACCAAGAATTGCAGCAATCCACATCCATAACAAAGCACCTGGACCACCACCAACGATAGCAGTTGCAACACCGACAATGTTACCTGTACCAATTGTTGCAGAAAGAGCTGTACATAAAGCACCAAAGCTTGTTACTTCACCACTTTTTGCGTTTTCGTTTTTCTTAAACATTGACTTAAATGCAAGTCCCAATTTGCGGAACTGCAAACCTTTTAAACGGATTGTTAAGATCAATCCAGTTACCAGGATGAGAACAATTGTTGGAATTCCCCAAACAAAACCATCAATCTGGTCAAGAATTTCGTTAAATTTTTCCATAACAAAAAATTTCCCGGATAAAAAAATAAGAGCTAACCAAAATAATTGATCAGCTCTCTGAAAAGTGTTAACGAACATTTTTTTACTCTGTCCGCTTTGCCTGAGATATTAGCTCTAATAGCCTTAACCCTTCGGCGCCCTATTCAATTAATTTAAAAGGGACTCTCCAGAGAATTGCAAAAAAATAAACTATTCCTCGCAACATTTTTATTTTATAATCTTTCTGTATTTTTTACAATATTTGAATCTTAAATCTATAATATTTATATAGATTTTTTAACATTTCCCAATTTCATCTGTTGACTAAAATAAAATAAAACAATATATTACTAATACATTTGGTGTGGTACCCAAGCGGTAAGGGATCGGTCTGCAAAACCGCGATTGGTAGGTTCAACTCCTATCCACACCTTAAAAAGAGTTTCTTCGGAAACTCTTTTTTTATTTCTATTGATTTACAATTTGTTATGTTAGCCTTGCAAGGTGGTTTCCACCTTTTCCATCCTGTCGTAGCAAAGCTCCAGGGTGTTTATATATATTAAAGGACTGTACCATATTTTCGGCACAGTCCTTTTTTTTATTTTTCAATTAATTGTTTTAAGGAAGGTTTGATTTCAAAAATTTTACCGATAACTGTTGCATATTCTTCTTCAGAAATCAATGTAAAACTTTTTTGACCTTTAGACTTTGTTATTAATACAAGAGTTCTAGAATCATAATTTTTCTGTTCTTCTTCTGGTAAAATCAAAACTGGAAAAGCAATAATATCATCATAAGAAATGTAAACTCCATCATAAATCAAACCATTCTCGTATAATCCGTATACATTTTTTAATGAAAAAGATCTGGTTACAAGTTCACAGGCAAGAATTCCACATCCACAAAGAATAAAGTTCATTATGTCACCAAAATTTCGAATCCACATTATAGAAATAACAGCCAGAGAAATTATATAAATACCTGCAAAATAAATTGAAGAAGGACCTGTGATTTTATAATTAAGTTTTCCTGCCTTTTTTAAACTGAACTTTTTTCTAAAAGGAATGGAAATCAATATAGCGGCAAAAAGAACATAGGAAACTACTATCATAATCAATCTGATATTCATAAAAAAACCTCCGTTTATCCTGATACATAGTAACATAAACTTGCAAGAATCAAAACTGTTTTATTAAATAAAAAAAACACCCTCAAATCAGATTTTTACATCCAGACTTGAGGGTTTATACAACATCAAATTAATTTATTATAAACAATTAACTTTCCTTATAATTAAATACCGCAGGAAGTATCAACTTCCGAGGATATTTAATTCGTTCGCGGGAGCGAACATGTTCAATAAACAGAGTTTTTCTAAAAACTCGAGTTAAATTAAGCGGCGATATTTCAGCCGTTTAATTTAAACCTTCTTTAAAATTAAATACCGCAGGAAGTATCAACTTCCGAGGATATTTAATTCGTTCGCGAAAGCGAACATGTTCAATATACAGAGTTTTTCTAAAAACTCGAGTTAAATTAAGCGGCGATATTTCAGCCGTTTAATTTAAACCTTCTTTAAAATTAAATACCGCAGGAAGTTTCAACTTCCGAGGATATTTAATTCGTTCGCGAAAGCGAACATGTTCAATAAACAG
>JAKSTJ010000103.1 GCA_024402635.1 Treponema sp.
GAACCTAGCCTTATAGGCTAAGTGCAAACCACCCGTTTTACGGGTGGTTATGATTCTCTCCCTTATTGAAACAGCCAAACAGAATGGAATTGCTCCTGAAGATTATCTCAGATGTCTTCTTGAAAAAGCTCCGTATGTTGAGTCTGAGGAAAACTGGAAAAAACTTCTTCCTTGGATTCTTTCCGATGAAATTATTATAAAATGGTAAATCCCGGACAAGGGATTGGAGCAGCGCCGTAGGCGTCCCGAGTGCAGCGAAGTGGATGAGCCGCGGTAGACGGCGAACTGCGCAAAGCCCGGTTTTTGCGTAGCAAAAATGGCCCCAAATTATAAAAAAATTGGGCTGGTTTTTACTGATACTTGTTATAAAGTGCTTCCAATTGAGGGCGACATTTTAAAAATTCTGCACAAAGAGTTGGATCAAAATGACTGCCGGCGGATTCTTCTATAATAGAAAAGGCTTTATCGTAGCTGAAGCTTTCTTTGTAAACTCGTTTACTGACAAGGGCATCAAAGACATCAGCCAGTGCCATAACCCGGGCTTCGAAAGGAATTTGGGTTTCTTTTAATTTTGATGGATAACCTGTGCCATTCCATTTTTCGTGATGATAGTGGGCTACATTTACGGCGAGATTTTTAAAGGCTGTGTCATCAGAATTCATAAGAATGCGGTTTAGAATTTCTGCACCTTTTACGGCATGAGTTTTCATTATTTCATATTCTTCATCTGTAAATTTAGCAGGTTTATTAAGAATTGAATCTGGAATTCCTGTTTTACCAAAATCGTGAAGTGGAGCTGCTTTTATTAAATTCTGCCAGTATTCTTTGCTGATTTCTGAAAACTTGGAATTGGCCAACAGATAATTTACAAAAATATTTATAACATCACTGGTACGCTGAATGTGTCCGCCTGTGTTACTGTCTCGATTTTCTATTGTACTTGCCATTCCAATGATAATGTCATTTTGCATTGTTCTGATTTTTTCGGTTTTTTGTAAGACTTCTTCTTCAAGGCGCTGTTTGTAAGTCTGTTGATCTGTATCATCTTGAATATAAATTACATGGATTTTCTGAAATTTATCTTTGGTGTCAAAAGAATGTTCCAGTTTATATAAGCGAGAATCTCTTTTTAAAATCACGGTCTCGCCTTCTGAATTTCCTTCAATCCATTTCCATAGAATTGTAAATAAATCGTTATTATTGTTTGGAATGCGGTAATCAATGCTCAGATTTTTTGTTTCCGGAAACCATTTAAATGCTGCATCATCTGCCCCAAGAAAATTTCCTTTTTTGTCTATACAAATAATGCCTCCAATATCGGATTCACTGACAATATTTGAGAATATTGCGGCTACGTCGTACATACTGATACGCGTTAAAATAATGAAAACAAGTGTGATTCCGATATCGTATGAAACAGGAACAAGGGGAATATCAAGTCCAGTTGTTTTTTCCAATATGTAGGCAATAATTGTCAGCATCATTGAAATTGACAATAGAATGGAATTTTTATATGAAACAACTTTTCGTCTGAAAAAAGATTTGATGATTATAAAAATCATTCCTCCAAAAGTTGTACCCAAATGAATCAGGAAAAGATTATGAAGCGGTCCATATTTTTTCTTAAGAAGATATCCTCCAAATTTTTCTACAATGTATAAATCCTTGTAATATAAATCTGTTGTTCCATAGGAACCGGACAAGAAGAAAATAAGGGCTCCAAAAATAATTAGTAAAGTTTTGATTTTATTATTCAAATTGACTTTGCATAAATCGGCTATGCAGAATAATAAAAAGACACAAGAAAAACTGGCTCCCAGGTAAGTTGTCTGATTTGCCTGAATGGCTCTTTCCAGAGTTGAAGCTGAAATCATCTGCATGTAACCGAAATTGGAAATCATAATGCAGGAAAAAAGCATCATATAATAAACAGAAATTCGTTTTTTAAAAACAGAAACTGAAACATATAGGTAAATAAAGGCTATTATAAAAGAAAAAGTGTATATACCCTGAAGCATAATAATATTATAGAAGAGGTATTGAAAAAAATAAATAGAAGTATATTCACTAATAGATTTTTTAATAACTACTGCTTCAGCGGTAGCGGTAATCCGTATGTTGAGTCTGAGGAAGACTGGGAAAAACTTCTGCTATGGAATATTGAAATTACGCCTTATAAGATTCGTGGAGAATGGATTTAATTTGTGGTATAATTAGGTAAACGTAAATTTAATTTGCGGATACGAATTCGTCTTAAGTTATAATAGACAGAACTATTATAATAATGGAGAGAGAAAAAATGAAGAAAATAATTGCATTATTAATTTTTTTTATTTCGTTTTCATTGTGTGCTCAAGTTCCAAAATCGTTTACTAAAGAAGATTTAACAGAGAAGAATTGGTTTATTTCATCTGGGCTTGATGAATACGGGCTTGAAGGATTTATCTCTGTATCTTTTAAAGATGATTTAACCTACTCCTTTTTCACTTCTTTGGAGCGTGTTTACATTGGAGAGGGAAGATTTGAATTAGAAGGTAAAACGGTAATTATGCAACCTTGTGATAATCCAGATTTTATTTTTTATTCAGATTTCTTTTTTAATAATAAACCTCTTGAATTGACTTATGATGCTGAATATAAAGATTATCACTGTACAGGCGTTTTGAAAAGTAAAGACAACAAAATCATTCTTGGTAATAACAAATATCCTGCTAATATAGGCGAAAAATGTATTTTTGATGGAATTGAAGTTGTAAAAATTTCAGAATTTTACACTCCTTCCGACAACACTTGTTTTAGAACAAAGCCTTCTCTTTCAGCAGATACTAAATCCTTTGTATATGGATTTTACCTTCCACAATTCTATAATGAAATTCACGAAAAAGGATATGAGATTTGTGGATTTGAACCAAAATGTTACGATGTATCAGATACAGGTAAATATGAAGTTCCATTTTTATTTAAGGGAATGGTTGTTGAAGCAATTGCTAAAACTGTAAAAAACCAAACTATTGATGGAATTACAGCTCCATGGATAAAAGTATATATATTTGAATCATCCAGTCCAGACCCAACAGGTTTTACAGCATGGGTGTTTGGAGGCTACTTAATTAAAACCAGCAACAAACAACCTGATTTAGACACATTAATTCCACAGGCTTATGCTAAAGGTGTTTTGAAAAAAACTGATTGATATTAAATTGAAAGCGGTTATGTCTCTGATTGAGCTGGCGAATTGTTTTATCATTTTACGGATCTGGAGAGCCGGTGGAAGGCAGAATAATTTGCGAGAAGCAAAATCTCGG
>JAKSTJ010000104.1 GCA_024402635.1 Treponema sp.
GAAAACATTGTTGATGAATTTGAATGCTGTAAACTTTCCGGTGAAGAGCTGGATTGCGAAGATATTAAAAATGCCGCTGACTGCCTGATAAACAATATTAAATATGCAGGCTTTTTTTCTTAAGGAAATGATGACATGGAAAAATCCGAAGTTGAAATGAAATACGAAGAATTAGATAATCATTGGAAAAGAATTTTTGAACTTAGCTGGGAATCAGTTTGTCATGGCAGCAAAGCAATATCAGCCTTGCTTATTGATGAAAACGGTATAATCCTCACTGAAGGACGAAATAGAACTGGTGAATTTAATTGTCCGAATCCAAGATTAAGTCATGCTGAAACTGAATGTATTCAAAAACTTGATATTTCAAAACATTATCTGGTTAAAACCTATACCTTGATTTGTGCTCTTGAGCCATGTCCTATGTGTATGGGAACTGCAGCCATGAGTGGAATCAGAAAATTTATAATCGGATGTAAAGATGATTACGGCGGGGCAATGAGATTTTCAAATGAAAATAAATTGTTGCTCAGCAGAAATATTCAGGTAACCTGGATGCCTCAATTTTATGGGGATATGCAAAGGGCTTTCCAATACATAAAGGAACTGCTTTACGAAAAACGAAAAGAAAAACTGGAAGAAATCCTTAATGATTTTGTGGTTTACAATAAAACTGGAGTTCTGGCAGCTGAATCACTATTTGATGATGGCTGGTTTATTAACAAAAAGCCTGAAGACTATTCGGTAAATGAAATATTTAATGAATTAAGTGCCAGAATTGTAAACCGGCAGATTAATTAAGTTGGAAGATTATATAAAGTGCATGAAGACAAGCAGGAATTGATGTAGATATCATTTCCTTAAACTATTACTTTATTTTTAATAAATGGCATTCTTATTATAATCTAAAATATTGAAGGGAAGACTGTATGAAAAACGTTGTTGTATTATGTGCTGCGTGTGGAATCGGGAAATCTACTATGAAGGATTTTATCGAAAAAAATAACTTACTCCCGGACTGTGTTTGCCTTGATACAGATGATGTTGGGTTGAACTGGTGGGATTACGCTGGAACTGATTATGAAAATAAATACCAGAGTGATTGTTTTGCAAAGGCTGTAGAGCTTTCTGGCGATAAAGATTTATTCTTTGTGACCTGTATGAATCCTTTAAATTATTACAGAGATGTGGAAGCGGTTTCAGAAGTGACTTCAACTTATTTTATTGGCATTGTTTGTTCTGATGAACAGGTCACTGCCCGATTAAAGGCCCGTCCTGCAGAACGTCAGTGTGGAAGTGATGAATTCATAAAAACACAGATTGATTACAACAACTGGTTCAAACGAAATGCCGGAAAGTTTCAGTTATTTATAGACAATACAAATCAAACTTACGAAGAAACTGCAAAGCTAATATGTGATTTTGTAAAAAAAGTATGCGGGTAAAATAAATGGAAATTAAAAGACTTTCTTATTAACAGAGCGGACTGTTCCTGCCTATAATTTTTACAAGAAAAACGGTTACTACGAATATCCGGATACAGTGGCTTTTTCAAAAGGTTTTGGTCCAAAATATGAATAGAGATGATTTATGCGGAGTATGAAATAATAATTGATTATCCAATCAACAGGAATTGTTTTAACTAACGGATTTTGTGATAAAATATAAATGCTGTTTATTCAAATAAATAGAAATTGATTTAAATACCGGAGGATATAATTTATGCAGAATTTTGGGATGTCAATGTTATGGTTTTGGCTCTCTTATATCATTGTTACATTGATTGGAGTTGGGCATACAATCTTTAATATAGTTGTTTTACATATGAAATCAATGAAAGATGGACCTGGAATGGGAGAAGGCTATGAAAAAACAAAGCCCTGGCATCCACTTTACAATATCATAATGTTTACTTTATTCGGATATTTGTATATGCATGGTTTAGAAGCAATTGCATTTTCAGAAGCACTGATTACTGGTGCAATATGGGCAGGAATCTGTATTGTTTTTGATGTTTTTGGATGGGTTATAATCAAGCATCCATGGAGTTTATCATTTAAGGAATTTTATGTGGATTATCAGCCTTGGATTACACTCATTTATTTAGCGATTTTTTTTGGCCCAATTCTGGGTTTTCTTTTGTGTTAACACAGTTTCTTATCATTATTTACAGAATAAACATAAAACAGAAAAATAAGAATTGATTTAAATATTGAAATTTGTTTTTCAAATCTGTTTTACTATGAAGTATCTATAAAATTTTCATATTGACAATCATCTATATGTTAATTATATTTGATATATAGATAGTTATCAATATGAGGTGATTATGACAGAAGAAAAAATCAGTGAAATTTGCAAGGCTTTAGGGGATCCTAATCGTCTTAAAATCATAAAACTGCTTACAGACGGGGAACAGTGTGCCTGTGAATTACTGGAAGCTTTTCAGATTACCCAGCCAACTCTTTCACATCATATGAAAATCCTTTCGGAGACAGGACTGGTATCGGGCCGCAAAGAAGGGAAGTGGACTTATTATTCCATAAGCTGCTGCATGTTCAAGGAATTCAAAGCTTATTTTGATTCAATCACCTGTTATAAAGACAGAATTGGCCATTCCGAACCTGCTTCAGAAGGCAAGTCTGAATGCTGCTGCGGAGGTAAATAATGATCTGGGATTTTATTCAGAATCAGTTGCTTGGAATGAAGTGGCTTACTGTTTTAATTCAGAAATTGCTGACTGCCTGTGGACTTGATGTGACAACCCGCATTGGAGGAAGTCTCGTTTTCTTTTTAATGGATGTTATAAAAATCAGCATTCTTCTTTGTGTTCTGATTTTTATTATTTCGTATATTCAGACTTATTTTCCACCTGAAAAAAGCCGTAAGATTATGGGCCGTTTTGGTGGAATGGGAGCCAGAATTATAGCTGCTTTACTTGGAACTGTAACCCCATTTTGTTCCTGCTCTTCAATTCCAATTTTCATGGGTTTTACTGCGGCAGGGCTTCCTCTTGGAGTAACCTTCAGTTTTCTGATTTCTTCCCCAATGGTAGATTTAGGAAGCTTGGTACTTTTGATGAGTATATTCGGCTGGAAGGTTGCAGTTCTTTATGTTCTGTTTGGACTGGTGATTGCAGTAGCGGGCGGAACTTTGATTGAACATCTGCACATGGAAGAACAGATTGCAGAGTTTATTCGTAATACAAAAGCGGCAGATCTTCCGGAAATGGAAATTACTTGGAAAGACAGAATGCACACTGCATGGAGTCAGGTGGTTTCAACTTATAAAAGAC
>JAKSTJ010000105.1 GCA_024402635.1 Treponema sp.
AGAACAATGGAATGACATAGAGAATTTGTATGGTTGGTAAAACTGCCTGGCGGGAGTTATTGTTTGACGACTCTCCGGGGGGATGATAGCTATTCCTTATCAAAAATTTGGCTAATTGTTTTTTCCATTTTTGCAATCATAGGGACTACAAGTGCATTTCCCATACAGAAATATCGCATTTTTTCAGGCATTCCAGTATCGGTCCAATTATCAGGGAATCCTTGAATACGTTCTGCTTCCATAGGAGTTAAGAGTCTGATTTTTCCGTTTCCTTTATCTTTTACGATATGAGTACTACGATTAAAACTACTTTCACTTGTGAGCATTGTTCTGGCTGGAACATTCCATTCATCAATCATTGGAATTGCACCTTCAGAATAAACATATTTATGGCCGTTTGCTGCAGTCCTGTATTTACGTTTTGCACCTTTTAAATACTGCCATGTATGTCGACTTTCTGCAGGCAGTTCGTTTTCTGTTTCATCGGAATGTGTATTGTCTGGATCTGTGTAGTATAAGTTTTTGTCTGAGATAAAGTATTTCTTATTTACAATGCCAGTTTCTAGTAATTCTCCTAGAGTAGTTGGTTTTACTTTTTCAGAAATAGACTTCACTGTATATATTTTACCATTTACAGCAATTCCAGAATTCTCGAAATTAAATGCAAAATTGTTCGAAACATCTAAAATATCAGAACTTATGTCTGTTGAGCTAACTAATTTTTCTTCGAAATCCTTTATTGGAAATGTTTGGGCAAAAAAACCATCTTTTACGAGAAGATTTTTGATTGCATTGTAATTTAGTGATTTAGCAAAATTTGTATTATTTTTATATGCAAAAATAAAGGTTCTACGTCGTCTCTGCCCAGCTCCATACTCAGCTGCATTTATAACACGCCATTCCGCTATATAACCTTCTGCATTTAGACAAGAAAGAATAATACCAAAGTCACGTCCCCTTTGTTTTGAAGGAGATTTTAACAAGCGGTCAACATTTTCAAGAAGAACAAATGGTGTGTGCTTTGTTTTAAGAATATCATAAATGGACCACCAAAGAACACCTTTCTTTCCTTCGATTCCTTTTTCACCATTTAGGCTTCTTGCAACAGAATAATCTTGGCATGGAAATCCACCTACAAGAAGATTATGGTCAGGAATGTCCGCTTTGTTTACAGCGGAAATATCTATGTTAGTTGTATCAGCTCCAGTTAAGTCTAAGGAAGTTCCAAAATGAGTTGTATAACAATCATGGGCCCACTGCTTTGCTTTTCCTGGTTCCCATTGACTAAACCAAACGGTATTCCATTTTTCTTCTTTTTGAGCATCTTCTATTTTTTTTATTGAGTTTAAGCCGCAGCGAAATCCCCCAACTCCAGCAAACAACTCGCAAACAGTCTTGTCCATTACACTAATCTATCAAATTTTCACTTTTTGATCAACTAGCCGAATTGACTAGAGATAATCAACCCTTGCAAGCAGTTCAGATAAATAACTACCTTTAATCCAAATATATTGCCTGTACATTTTAATGCCATTTACACATTCTGGTTTTTTAGTAGAATCAGAGCTATCTCCACGAACAAATATTACACCTTCTGATGATTTCGGGAAATTCGGAGCCGATTGAATTGTACCAGTTTTATTTACTTTTGGTTTTCCTGTTTTTTTATTTATTACTGGAATATCTTTAAGTTCATTATAAATAACCAATTTATTAATTCTTTCCCAAACAGACTGAACATTTAATTCAATAAATTCGTCTGAAAAAGCAATGCGCTTAAATCCCATGAATACATTGCTTCCAAAATCTGCTTTATTTTTTTCTTCAAAAACAATGCAAAGGATTTGCATTCCTGAAAAATAATCATGAAAAGAAGAATCTTCAAAATGAGAAATATTATAACTGATTTCATCAAAGTCAATCCTAAAGAGTTTCATATCTTCTGTTCTTTTCCCTTTCGGTGTAAGAACTATGCTTTTTCCGTATAAGCCAATTTTGTTGAATAATTCTATTTGGTTCATCTTTTTAGATAATCCACCAAACATTTTTACAATAATCTGCTCTGATATTCCTTTATTAATCTTACTATCTATTCCAAATGTTGCCATAAGTTCAAGGACAGTCTTGCCTTTATACTGAACAGTCAAATCATGGCATTTTTTATCAATTTCTGAATAACTGCTATAGTTTTTTGGGAGTTGTTCCAATTTTCCGTTAAAATGTTGTTGAACAATGTTTGTTACTACAGATCGTTTCAAACGGAATCTTGGTTTATTAGGCCATTTGGGTGATGTATCTATATAGAGAAGTTTATCTCTTAAATGAGATATTTCAGGATACAGTTTTTCATTTTTATTTAAACTGATTATAAAATCACGGACAGTTAACCAATCTTTTTCGAGAACTTTTACATCGGCTTCATCAAATTCTACAAATTGATAGCCTTTAAATAGAAAATTAGCATATTCTGCAGCAAGAACAGGTTTGTTTGAGCTGTACAAATAATATACAAAAAGAAGATGTTCCAACTTATGCCAGAATCGTGAATTATTAAATTCTTCATTTATTATATTGTCTGGAGAAACTCCTGTAATAGACATAGGTTCTTTTGCTTCATAAAAGCCTTTCTTTTTTGCTGATAGTTTGATTCCTGTTGTTTTTAATTCCGTTGGAATTTCATCAATAATTAAATCTGGATTAGAATCATTGTTTGCTGGATATCCAAATACGGACTGTTCTATTACATCTCCTGCAATTCCAGTTATTTTGGGATTTGTTTTTGTTCTATCAAAAACCTTGTTTTTGTCTATTTCTCCAAGAGTCTTTTCGAGACATGCTTCGAGCAAATCAATTACCTGTTGTTTTGTGTATCTGTGCTCAGTATTCATATTAATTAGTCCTTTATTAAGGTTTTTACAAAAAAATGTAATAGAGTTGTGAACAATTATATCATGAAAATAAAGCTTTCTGATTCTGATTTACTTAAATAAAAAAACGAATAGGTTAATAATCAAAAAAAATAAACCCACCTTCCGCGGAACCGACCCTCTGGTCGCAAACATCCTTGTTTGCTCCCTCCGGGCCGCCTTCGTTCGCTTCCGCCCGCATCCATGCGGGCTCTTCCTCGCACCTGCTCGGCGCTCACTTCGGTAGTCGGTTCAAGTCCGACAAACAGGTAGGGTTTTGCTGAAGGTGGTTTCGACAGGCTCAACCACCCCTATTGTGTACACAGAATTATGTTTTAAACAAAAAAAAGGAACCTGCTTTGCAGATTCCTTTTTTTCTCTTGTGGAG
>JAKSTJ010000106.1 GCA_024402635.1 Treponema sp.
CCGGATGTTTCAGCAGCAAAAGTTATATTGATATCCTGGCAATAAGAGATGGCATAAATGAAAGTGATACAAAGGCTGTTGTAGAAAATGCTTGCAGAGAATGCGGAATTACATTGGATGAAAACAAAGACTTTATGAAGAATGAAAATAAATCAAAAATTGAAAAAGCTGTAGAAGAAAAAGAAGCTGATTATAAGGACTTTTTTAAGAAATGCCATGCTGATGTAAATAAAACAGATTACTGGCAGAAAAGAGGGCTTGGTGAAGATGTCATCGAGAGATTTAATATTGGTTATTGTGAATCCTGGTCCCATCCAAAAGTTCCTAAAGCTCCAAAAACAGCACGTCTTATCATTCCTACAGGTGATGGAAGTTATCTGGCCAGGGCTGTAGATGAAAGTGTAGATAAGAGATATTCAAAGCAGAAAGTCGGAAATACGAAGATATTCAATATTAGTGCATTGGAAAATCCATCTCAGCCTG
Organism: Treponema sp.; assembly: GCA_024402635.1. Classification (GTDB taxonomy): domain Bacteria; phylum Spirochaetota; class Spirochaetia; order Treponematales; family Treponemataceae; genus Treponema_D. Next base: position 484 of record JAKSTJ010000106.1, read on the forward strand.
TTTTTATTGTTGAGGGTGAAATAGATGCAATGAGCATTATTCAGGTAGGAGGCGAAGCTGTCGGCCTTGGATCCTTGAGCATGACAGAAAAACTCCTGGATTACGTTGAAAGTGTGTTACCTAAGCAGCCTTTGATTTTTGCGTTGGATAACGATAAAGGCGGAAGTGAGGCCGGAAACAAGGCTCAGAAGAAAATTGAAGAGAGAAGGGAGCAGCTGGAAGAAAAAGGTCTTATCATTCATTTTGCAGATGTTGAAAATCTTTATAGCGGCCATAAGGATGCAAATGAAGCTTTATGTGCAGAATTCTTTGAGTTTGCTCCGAAGGTAGAAGAAGAAAAAAGACTTTCATACAGATCAAAGGAATTGAGACAGGAAGCTCTTGTCGCTGAATTAAGAAAAGATAGTGTTCTTCACAGAATGCCAGACTTTATGCAGTGCATTGAGGATTCAAAGACACGAAGTTATGTTCCTACAGGTTTTCCAATATTGGATAAGGAACTTGATGGAGGTTTGTTTCCTGGACTTTATATTGTTGGGGCTATCAGTTCTCTTGGAAAGACAACTATGTGTCTGCAGATTGCGGATCAGATTGCACAGCAGGGAAAGGATGTTCTTATTTTCTCTTTGGAAATGTCTCGAAACGAACTTATTGCAAAAAGTATAAGCCGTATTACAAGCATTGAAGATGTGAAGCTTACAAGAAGCAATACTAATGCAAAAACAACACGAGGAATTCTGACTGGCAGCCTGTATGAAAAATATAATGAAACTGAAAAGAAGCTGATTGCATCTGCAACTGAAATCTATAAGTCATTTTGTGATCATCTTTATGTTTATGAGGCAAGTGAAGAAATTACGGTTCAGTCTATCAGGAAGAGGGTAGAGCTTCATACAAAAGTTACAGGAGAGGCTCCAATTGTATTGATAGATTATCTGCAGATTATTGATCCGCCAAAAGATCAGCAGTTCCTGACAGATAAACAGATTACAGACAAGAACGTAAAGGCATTGAAAATAATCAGCCGTGATTTCAATACAACTGTAATTGGGATCAGTTCATTCAATCGTGATAATTATACTTCAGTAGTAAATATGGCCAGCTTCAAGGAATCTGGAGCAATTGAATATTCAAGCGATGTTCTTATAGGACTTCAGTATAAGGATATGGTGGAAGCTGCAGGTGATAAAACAAAGGCTCAGGGAGTATCTGACAAAGCTGCTGAAGATGCAAAAAATAGAAGAGCGGTTGCAGTACAACTGAAAATCCTGAAGAACAGAAACGGAAGCAAAGGAACTGTGGATTTTGACTTCTATCCAATGTTCAATAAGTTCAAAGAAAAACAACAGTAAAAAGTAGGTGAGGTTTGTCGCAAAGTATGAGTGCAAAAGAATATGACAATAAGTTTAGTTGGATAACAGAAGGAACAACGGAATCAGTTGATTTATGTTTAATTTTGTTTAGTTTTTTGTATTCTTGTGAAAATGCATTTACAAAAGCTGCAGATGTTTATTCATTGGATAAATACAGAAAATTTTTTGATTGTTTAGCAAAGCACAATTTATATATAAATACGAAGTATGAAACAGATGAAAAGTATAAAACTTTGATAACAGATTTTATTGAGAATAAACCAATCAAAGAAACACATCCGAGTCATTTTTATAGGGACTTAGAAAATACTGTGAATATTCATAATAAAGATTCAAAAAAAAGTTTGAGAGGAATTTTTATTACAGCAGGATTTATGATTTTATTCTTAATATTTTGGCTGTTAGGAATTGTTAGAACTATAAAATTTGGATATGAAACATCAAAGGTAATGGTAGTCCAGGAAACTGCTATTTTTGTCTTATTGGTAGTATTTTGCGTTTTACTTATTAAATTTGGATTTAAGTTATATAGGGTTTATGACAAAAAAGAAAAAGATCCAGAAACTAGATTTAAGTACAGAGACTTAAGTATAGATTTCTGTTTTGAGGTTTTGCATCAGGAAATGAAACAGGTTTATTCTGATATAAATGCAAGGATTCTTGATGAAAAGAATCTGCAGCAAGTTCAGAATCTTTTAGAGGTTATAAAAGAAGGTGTAAAAGATTTAGGAAATAATGAAGAAATATTGAAAGCTGTGGATGGAATAAAAGAAAAAATAGTTTTACCTATACAGGATTTATCAATAAAAATTGATAATATTCAGGCAATAGAAACAGGATCAGAAGTTGATAAGTATTTAATAGATGAAGGATGGGTGAAAAAAGAAGATGAATTTTTAATTTTACAGGGAAGTGTTCCCAAATTTTGGGAGAAGGTAAAAAAATCACCTTTGAAGAATACCCCGAAGGAATATTTTTATAATATTCTCTATAAAGAGAAAAATGTAAAATTTGATGAAGAATATTTTTTCAAAAAGTACAGCGAAGTAAAGAATAGTAATTAAAAGTATCAAAAGGATTAAAAGCCGACTAAAAGCGGATTAAAGTTGGATTTTTGCCAGGAAAGATACCAAGTAATATTAGGGCATACGAAAACGTAGCAAAGGGCAGCTCGTTTTTGTATGCCCTATTTTTTTGTCCAGGAGGAAAAAGATGGACACAGTAAATGAAAAATTAATGACAAGAAAAGAAGTAAGTGAATATTTGAAGATCTGTATTAGCTGTGTAGATAGAACAGGGATTCCCAATTTCAAAATTGGTCGTTCAGTTCGTTACAGAAAATCAGATGTAGATAATTGGCTTATAAAAAACACGAGGAGGGAAGATGAGAATAAGAAAGACGAACAATAAGTTTTTTTATTTT
>JAKSTJ010000107.1 GCA_024402635.1 Treponema sp.
GATGTTTTGATGCATGGGGAATATCAAGTTCTACAAATTCTGATGCCTGGAATATGTCATTGGATTCAGACTCAGGATGTTGTGATCTGAACATCTTTTCCTGAATCCAGGATTTAAGTGCCTCCGGCTGGATGCTGTGCATTTTAGAAAAATTCTCGATTGTCATATTAGAAACTGCAAACTCGTTTATCAGTTCCTCTTTGACTCTTTTGACTGGAAATATCATAAAAAAATCACCTCAATTTTCTGGAATTAAGGTGATTGTATATTCAATTTTGTTTGGTTTTTAGGGGGTGTTAATTAGACGCTTACATTTCTACCCTAATCTGTGGCATAAATATTAAGACATTATGTAATCTAGAAAATCAATTTCATTTGAGAAACACCAGAAGTCTGGATAAAATCCTTCTGTATCACCATTCCAATTGGAATTATCTTTTAATACAGACAGAGTTCTCATATCTACACTGGAAAGTTGCAGGGAAATACGTGAATCTGGAAGCAAATAATTTAATACACCACTAAAATCTAACATTCCAGCTGTCTTTTGGCCAATTGTTATAACTTGATCTTTAAAAAAGTATTCCATTATAGCAATAAAAAGTTCTGCTGCAGATGATGTACTTGTACTTTGGAGAATTAATATTTTTCCAGTATAAGAAGATTCGGGTATATTTTGTGAATTTCTTTTACCTTCATATACAGCGTATCTATCTTCTTTTTTATCTAAAAGAAAATCAATCGTATCCCACATAGAATACATATTTCTTATTTCTTCAGTATTCAAGTATTTTTCACCAATATTGAGAAAATCATCAATAGTTAAACATAATTCTTCTACTTTCGATTTCTCACTGCCTAAAACTAACTTAAAAAGAATGGGATATAGCATTTCTATATAACCACCTTCATTATTACGAAGATCAAAAACAATATTTGAAGAATCATCAATTAAGTCACTTATTTCATTTACGGTATCTTCGAAATGTTTTTTCTCTGAGTCACTATGCGTCATACATGAATTAATAGTAACGAAAATACAATTATTATTTTGTTCATAGCTGATAATATCTTTTTTATCTGAATAAAAAGGAATATGTTCAACTGGAACCTGATAAGTATTCCCTTCAATTTCTATTGATGCAGCAGATGTTTGGAATTCATTAAAATATGCAAATCTGTATGTAATTTTTTCTTCTGTTATTGTTTTTATGATATTACTAAGATTACCGGTGTATTTCATTCCTTTTTTTATTTCATCTATATTACTATCTGTAACATAGTAGTTACCATCTCTAAATTCAAAATAAATATTAGAAACAAAGCAAAATTTTCTATACGCAGTATTTAGAAATTTATTCCCACTGCCAATAATATTATGGGTATTTTTCTGTGGTAAATAGTATCTTAGGACTTCTGCTATAGAAGTAGCAAATGCTTCCCTGTAAATACCGTTGTTATCTGCTGTTTCAATATTGTTTTTTATATTTAATGGTGCATACTGTGTTGAATAGGCATTTTTAATCTCTGATATGATTAAATCTATGTCCAAACCATTATCAATGGATAAACTTACATCAATAGAAGCATTTGTCAGGTATTCTTCAAGTTTTACACAGTCATTTATTATAGGTGAAATATCAATAGCTTTCTTTTTAGTGCATGATATAAAAATGATTGGGATTAAAAATAAAATGAAATAGACTTTTTTACACATTTTTTTTCCTATATATAATTTTGTCCAATATTCAGGATTGATACCATTTATTATAGCACATTCTATAAGAGAAAACAACAGACATGTTGAGCGTGCACCGTCTTCTGAACCACAGAATAAGAAATTCTTTCTTGAAAAAACACGGACGAATTGAACGTTCTGCGATTGAATTATCTAAATAGATTTCAGGGCAATCAAGATAGTTCATAAGATGTGGCCAGGCCTTAATTGCGTAATCAAGAGCTTTTCTAAATTTAAAACTTTCAGGAACTGTAGGTTTTATATCAATCATCCAGTTATAGAATTCATCCATAATCGGCTTGATTGTTTCCTTTCGTTTCTGGATAAACTCAGAATCTGGAAGATGCTTCTCTCTCAGTCTGTTTTCTTCGTTATACATTCGCTGGATGTATTTAAGGGCGATTGCAGAGTTCTTTGAAAGATCAATTTCTTTTCTTTCAAAGTTCTTGGACTGTCTGTAATACGGCATGTGGTTGCAGTATTTATTTATGAAAATGTAGCTCAAAAGACCTGGTGTTGCGATTCCCTGTTGAATGATATTCTTTGCAGCAGGAGCCTGTCGGAAAACTGGATGGTCTTCATCTCCGCTTCCTTCACAATTTCTACAGGCATATACAGGATAGATATGTTTTTCAACATAGATTCTTTCAGGAATTATGTTGAGTTTTTCTGTGAATCTTTCCCCTACTTTTACAAGCTTTGCTCCGCAGCCACATATCTTTTCTTCTTCAGGAATATCGTGATAGATTGGTACACGTTCAAGATTGTCAGCAATCTTTTTACGGCCGCATTTACGGCGTTTGTAGGCCTTTACAGACAGCTTATTTTCTTCGATTGTTTCCTGTAATTCTTCATTAGTAAGCATTTCAGCTTCAGGAAAGAAATCATCATCCAGATCATCAAATAATGAAAGCTGTTCGAAAGATTTTTCAGAATGGGAACCGAAACGGTATGCAAGCTGTGTCTGTAGCCGTTCTTCTAGTCCCAGGATCTTGAGGTCTTTTTCCTTACCCTCTTCCTGAAGTTTTTTTATTTCTTCATCCTTTTCTTTGATTGTAAAAATCTGGAAATTAATCTGTTCATCTTTTGAGGATAGTAACTGTTCCTTTAAAACCAAAAGCTGCTGCATCGTCTCAAGTTTGAGTTTTGCAGCAGCCAGTTCAGCAAGAGCTTCTTGTGTTGTCACTTCCCTTTTCATGTTTTAAATGTTAACAGATTTAAAAACATTTAAAAAGTAGTTTTAGAAAATTTTTTTAAGATCAATTCATATTGATGGGGATAACTTATTTCAAATATCCGCCAAAGCACCAACCTATAGTACCAGAAATAGGATTATCGTTGCGATCTTTTCCACCAGCTA
>JAKSTJ010000108.1 GCA_024402635.1 Treponema sp.
AAAAGATAAATAATAAGCCTTTTTTCATTATTCCTTCCTAAAAAAGCAGGCCAGTAGCCTGTCGCCATAACATTAGTTTAAACGGTGGCGGGCTTGGCCCGACATCCGATTTGAAGTGCATGTTATGTGTTTTTATTATTCAACGAAGTAATTTCTTTCTCCGTTAAACCTCTTTTTTTATGTAATATTTTTTTATATACAGTTACATTCATTATTAATTCATTTCTTATGAATGTTTTATATATACTTTCAACGCCTCTCTCATCCCAAACAAGATATTCAATTAAATAATCAGTGTTATGGTGAGCCTTTTTATAATCTGCATAATTTTTCCACACAATTTTATTTAATTTATCTTGAACATAATTATATGACCAGATACTCATTATTCAAATTTCTGATTTCGATAGATTTTAATAAGTTCGAATTTATAAACCTTATCAAGGATCCTATTTTTATATATCAAAAAAGTTTTACTGACAGGCTTTTCATTAATAATTTCATCAAGCCTAACTAATCTGTTGTTATCAAAATATGCAATAGTGTAGTAATTTTTTGATGCGATATCTTTCTGTTCTAAAGTTTTATAATGAGAAAGATTTTTAATATTTTCATATATGTTTACAAAACCGACTTCTCTATAATATTTTTTTTTACAATTTGAAAAATATTCTTCATTTTGAAATTTATTAATTCTTTTCTTAAATAAAGAAATAACATACATATAAAATGCAGCATATTTTTTATTTGAACTTAAATTTGTTTGTAAATACATTTTCACTTTTATAATTTGCTTCTTCGCTCTAGCCCTAAGGTTATATTCATATTTTTTCAGCAAGCTTGACTTGCTGAAAAAATATGCTCCTTTAATAATTAATCATTTGGTTCATTTTTAAGTTTATTCGATATTTTAGTATATTGCCATATTTTTATTCCTACATTACTTAACATAATTAAATAAAAAAATAGATACGGAGAAATGAATCCAAAATCTTTATAATAAGTAACGTGCAATAAAATCAACCACAGAAAAAAAAGAATTTCAGAAAAACTGAAAAATCCTTTTACCGTAATACTTTCATCTTCTGCATTTATTTTTATATTTCCATGAAAAAAGGTCGGATTCTTTTTATTCATTTTGTTTCTAAAATATTAGATATTTTCATTTATGATTTTACCTTTAAAATCTCTAAATTCTTTAGATTTACCAAAGTTTTGAACAATTTCATTGATTTTTTTAGTAGCAGACAAATTATTTGTAGAATGTATTTTTTTATAAAACAAAGGAATTCCGATTGAATAATATGTATTATTCCAACATCTATGAAAAATCCATTCGAAAATAAAAACAGCAAATAGAACAATAAATGAAATAAAAAGATATTGGAATGTCATAATTCTTTTAAAATCCTTTTTTTCCAAGCGCCACAGTGTGGGCGTCCACATAACAATATTTTAAACCGCAAACCGGTTTGACCGGTTTGTCGGCTTTGAAAATTATGTTAGGCGATACAGCTTGCTTCCCAAGCAAGCATATTTCTTTATACATTACAATGTAGCCATTTTTACAGGCTGTAATGCATATCCTAGTTTTTGCATTATATTTGAAAGGGTTTTATATTTTACACTTTCCGCATTTCCACTGCGTAAGTTCTGGATAGTAGTGGGAGAAACTTTTGCTTCCTTTGCCAATTCCCTTACTGAGATATTTTCCTCTTCCATTTTTTCAATCATGAATTCTGAGATTAAAAATTCATTATATCCCTTTTCAAATTCATCCTTGAATTTTGGATCTTGCATAAGTCGGTCAAATGTTGTCATAGTATGTTCCTCCTTTTACTCTGTTTTCATAATCCTCTCTGCATTTTTCAGCTTTCTCTTTTTCTGCAGGCGGAAGTTTCTGGCATTTCTTTTCAAATGCATTTGTTATGATTATTTTCTTTCCACTTGTAAAAAATGAAAGAAACCTATCAGGTTTAGGCTTAAATGCCCAAATACCATCCTCTTCAAAGTTAAATTTCGTTTTGTCCGAAATTTTTCCAAAGTCTCCCATACGTTTTACCAAATACAAGAGTTTCATCTGTTGTTGCGAATCAAGTGAATTAAAGTATTCAAAAGGCTGACTTTTGTTTTTCTCAGTGTAGTACCATTCTACAGTGAACTTCTCGCCTTTGTATAAAACGTATTCTTTCATTTCTTTATTCACATAAAAAAGTGTAACATTATACTGTTACAAAAGTCAAGTATAATTTAAATTTCGTGACAATAAAAAAATCCAGACAAGCTTGACTTGTCTGGATTTTTACAGTTAGTTTTATAGCTCTAAATCCTCCTGCATTTTAGATATGCGTTCTCTGGCGATTTGAGCGGAAAGCTCATTGTTTGTATAAGTAATCATAACAACTTGTGAAATATTATATCCATAGCTGTTTTTTATACTTAATAATTGAAAATCAATTTCCATTTTAGAAGAAAAATATTTTATAAAATTAATGTATTCATTTCCATTTTGTGACCCTTTATTTGAATCATCAAATTTTCCATAAGTATCTGTGATTTTTTTCACCAGCCCCATTACTTTTTCATCGGAGCAATCAGTATAAGCTATTCTACCAATATAGAGTTTCCCATTTCCAAAAAAGAAAATTCGTGTTGCACCATTTGCATCTAAATAATATAGTTCATCTCCATTATCGTTTACTCCTTGAGAATAAGCTTCAGGATATTTTTCTTTCAAATCTTTTACACTGCATCCCCATTTCAAACCATAATATTCATTATTGATTTTATCTGCTTCAGATACTTGGGCAAATACTTGTACAGATATTAAACATAATAAAAAGGCTAAGATTATTTTCTTCATAAAATCCTCCTAAGATTTTAATTTTTTTGAGAAAAATTTGTTGGAGGATTTTCTTATTAACAATAAGTGGGCCAGTGGCCCATCCGCCTAACTTGCATTTAAACCGCGAGGGCTTGACCCGAAGTCGGTTTTGAAATGCTTGTTATGTGATTATTCTGTAAATGATGACCAATAAACATCATA
>JAKSTJ010000109.1 GCA_024402635.1 Treponema sp.
ATATTCTTGTTGATAAAGATTCTTTCAAACTTGGTTCACGTTTCTGTAATAAAGTATGGAATGCTTCCCGTTATCTTCTTGGTAATCTTGAAAGCCGTAACCTTGTTGCTGTAAAAGATTCAGATTTAACAGAACTTGACCGCTGGATTTATGCCCGCTTGAATTATGCTGCAAAAACTGCCAGAGAAGCTCTTGATTCATACCGTTATAATGATGCTGCTTCTGCAATGATGGAATTCTTCTGGAATGAATTCTGTGACTGGTATGTAGAAGCTACAAAAATCAACTTTAAGAATGGTGATGAAGCTGAAAAAGATCGTCAGGCAACTGTATTAATGGACATTCTTGAAGAATCATTAAGACTTCTTCATCCATATATTCCATTTGTTACAGAAGAAATCTATGGAAAGCTTCCTTTAGCAGATTTAATTGCAACTCGAAGTTCTGATAATAAAATTATTACTTCAAGTACATACACTGGCATGTTGATTAATGCTCCATATCCAGAAGCAACTGCAGCTCGTGAAAATGCAGAAGTTGAAGCAAGATTTGATGTACTTAAAGATTTAATTGGAAAGATTCGTGCATCTAAAGTTGACTGTGGAATTGATCCTGCAATTAAAATTAATGTTGCTGTTAAGATTGAAAAAGGAAGTGCTGCTGAAGTTGCCAGAGAAAAAGTTGAAATGATTCAGCTTTTAGCAGGTGTTGCAAAAGTAGACTTTGTTGAAGCAAAACCAGCTTCTTCAATTGGTACAGTAGGAAAAGGCTTTGAAGCTTTTGTAATTGTTGATGAAACAATCAATAAGGAACAGTTAATTACACGTTTCCAGAAAGCTCTTGAAAAAGAACAGGGATATGCAAGAATGAGTGAAAATAAGTTAAACGGTAATTTTGCTCAGCATGCACCTGCAGAACTTGTTCAGGCAGAAAGAGATAGACTTGCAGAAAGCCAGAAAAAGATTGCAACTTTAGAAAGCTATCTTAAGGAATTAAAATAGTCTTTTTATAAACTATAATTATAAGAAAGAGATATTCTGAAAAAACGGAATATCTCTTTTTTTATTATATTGAGAAAGGAAGAAGAGAAATATCTTGATGAAGTAAAACCCTTACAAAGAATCTCCAGAGAGTTTTAACTTTACTGAAGAATAATTTGTAAATTTTCTATAACACAATTTGAAATTTTGTGATATACTAGCCCCAAGGCATATGACAAAACAAAAATATGAAATGAAAACTTTCCGTTCCTCAAAGATGGCAACCGAACAGATGCAGCAACTTCGGGACATGAGTTTAGCCCCTTATATGCAGCTTGCTACCGGTTTGATTGGAAAGGCCAGACATGCAGGTGGAAATATGTTCCGCCATCAAATGGATACACTGGCAATCTTAATAGATTACGGTTATATTGATTCAGTTTTATTAAAAGCTTCAGTTGTTCACGATACAGTTGAAGATATTGTCGGGTTTGATAGAAATCTTATTATTAATGCTGATGAAGAAGGGCAGCAGGTTTTGGATCTGGTTCTTGAAGTTACCCGTCGTGATGATGAAGATAAAAAGCAGTTTTTACGCCGTATTCTTGATACAGGAAGTCAGAAAGCAAAAATTCTAAAATGTGCCGATAGAATTTCAAATATGATTTCTCTAGGATATGTAACTGATCCGACTTTCATTGAACGCTATTGTGATGAAACTGAATACTTTCTTTTACCAATGGCTCTTGAAATTGATTTTAATATGTATCAGGAATTAATTACTTTAATAGTAACCCGCCGCAGATATCTTGAAGATGGCGGTTATTTTGATGACAGAAAAAAAGTTTCCAGTGGAACAAAATAATTCATAAGTTAAATAAAAAAAACATGTCACTTTTTAAGATGGCATGTTTTTTGATTTTAAACCATTTAATGTAAATTAAATAGATTTCTTATTCATTTGTTGTTTCTTCTGCTTCAGCTTCTTTATTTTCAGAGTTTTCAGTTTCATCTGTAACTTCTGGTTTGTTTTCTTCGTACATTGGCTTGAAAACCCAAACTTTCTGGAAGAAATAAGCCATACAGAAAAGTACCAGCTGAACAAATGCATTAATTACAGTTTTTGTAAATGATGTAAGTTTTAAAACTGTTTCGCTTTCTAATTCCCAATTTGTGAAAAGTTTTAATAAAGATGGCTCTAAAATATTGAACAGATATGGAACAAGGAAGGAAGCAATAATAAGCTTAATAAATGTTATTGTAAAATATTTTGCTGTTTCTGAGAAACCGTTTTTACCGGTTTTGAAAACAAAAAACTTATTTACTGTATACTGTCCTATATGACAGAGAAAATAACAGAACGCAGTTGTAAGTCCATCTGCAAGATCGTGATTCTCCGGAAACATTCTGTTTGAAAACTTAATCAAAAAATAAAATAAAACAAGCTGAAGTAAAGTTCCAACAACAGAAACTGAAGAAAATTCTACAAAATGTATAAATTCTTTCTTAAAATCAAATTTTTCTTTTTTACTCTTATCCTTTTTCATAAACAACAGTTTATATTATAGAAGAAATGTTGTCTACTAATAATTTTTTGCTATTTTTTAAGTAAATTCCCGTAACAGTTATTCTATAAATAAAATTCAGTAGACTATTTTATAGAAATTCATTATTTTATAATTACTAAAATTTTAATCTATTTTTAGGAGATATAACATGGCAGTTAGAGTTGCTATTAATGGTTTTGGCCGTATTGGTCGTTTGGCTTTCCGTCAGATGTTCGAAGCTGATGGATATGAAG
>JAKSTJ010000011.1 GCA_024402635.1 Treponema sp.
GGAGTCCGTTAGGACTCCTTTTTTTAACGCATTTGCTATTTTAGTCAGGCGCAAACATCGCTGGTTTCGTAAAAGTAGCTGACGCTATGATGCATTTGCGCATAAGCGCAAACGTCAATAATTACCCAAAAAGCAAACGAGTGCTTCTGCACTCGTATCGCACAGGGATTGGTATAAGCCTTAGTCAAGGCACGCTAAAGCTTAAAGCCTTGACAAAGTCATTTGGAGGGTTTCCTCAGAATAGTAAACCCTCCATAATCTAATACACTGTTTTGCACCAGCCATAGTCGGTTGATAAATCAACCGTGACATAAAGTCAATGAAACTAAAAAGGAGTCCAACGGACTCCTTTTTTTTACGTTTTTGCAATATTAGTCAGTTTACGTTTACAAAAAATCAGTCATGCTGAATTTATTTCAGCATCTTACAAGTTTTACCTGGAAATCTTAAACAACTGCAGAATGACACCTGGGCAACCTAGTATACTAGGTTAGTACTTTACTTGACAGTAAAGTACTAATAATTTTTCATTGCTCAGAGGGGTATTATTATGGAAGAAGACAAAAATATTGAAGGTAGCGAAAAATCTAAAGGAAATGATGTAGTTAATAAAGGTAAAGAAGCATTTGCAAAAGTTACTGAAAAGTTGGCTTCAGATAAAGTTCCTTTATGGAAAATCGTAGTAGAATTTTTAGGTCTTGTCCTTATTTTTGGTTATAATATTTATGTTATATTCAATAATTTTAGTGCTGGTGTTGGGTATATTTGGGCAATTTTAGCTATTATTATTGATTTGGGTATCATTGGATCAGCTAAGGAATTATTGGGAGTTATACTTGAAAGAAAATTCAAGAAAGTAAATAAGTATCTTCTTTATATTCCATTTATTGTTTTGATTTTAATTATTGCACCTGTAAGTTGTGATTCACCTGCTAAAAAAGTTGCAAGAACTGCACCTGATCTTGTAAATACTATACTTGAAAATAATTTTGGAGGTTATATTTATGCTAAATGTACAAAGGTTAAGATAACTGATTGTGTTATTAAAGACACTTTGTATTATGGTTATGCAATATTAGAAAATGGAAATAAACTTAGCATTGGAATGACATATTCAAAAGCTAATAATCAGGTATATGTAGAATTATTGGATTAATTTCTAAATAGAATTTTATGACTAAAAAAGGAACTTCAAATGAAGTTCCTTTTTTTAACGTTTTTTTAATTTTATAAGCCTTATAAATCAGGCGAGACGGATTGGTGGTAAATGTTAAAAGAATAATTAAAATCAGATACTATTTAATATTTCATCTTTCGATAAATCTGTAATTTTGATTATCAGATCCAGACTGCATTTTTCTTTATACATTCTTCTTGCAGTTTCTAGTTTTGTTTCAAAAATTTCTTTTTCTAAATTTATAAGTCCCTCTGCCAGACCTTTTGCTTTACCTTCAGCTAACCCTTTGGCTTTGCCTTCTTCGAGTCCTGCTGCTAAACCTTCTGCATGACCTATTTCTCTTGCAATTTCTTTTTCTTCTTCAAGTATATCTTGGAAATACATATATTCATCCTTCATGAGACCTTTTGCTTTTGCAAGCATAACTGAATCTTCCAGTTGTTTTGTAAAGGCACTGTTTGCTTTTAATTTATAAATGAACTCTAGAACATTTCTTATCTGTTCATCTTCTTCCTTTTCATAGGCACTTGAATTATAAAAGACATTATGGGTTTTGTCATCATAAGGAATTTCGTTTAATTCCTTAAATACTGATTTTTTTGTATAGCAGGGAATTCCGTAGCCAAATGGATCATCTTTACAGATAAAAAGAATATAGTTCTCTTTTAAATCCTTAAATTTTGTTCTTCGGGGAACTGTGTTTACATCAGCTGAACTTTGATAGTATCTTGAGCGTAAAAGCAGATTGTCATAATCACCGGTTTGCATTTCAATATTTATGACTTTTGTGGAATCCTTTAATAAAACATCCATGCGGATTCCTTTTGTGTCGTAATTGTTTTCTAAAACCTGTTCTGTATTTAGATATGTAATTTTATCAATTTTAAGGTGAAGAAGAATTTCCAGCAGTTTTTTGCATAGATTTTCATCCTTCATCACTTTGCAGAAAATAAAATTATCAGAAAAATTTAATTCTTCCCATGATTTACTAAATTGACCCATGTAGAATCTCCTTTGGTTTTGGTTCTACATTAATATGGTTTTCAATTGTATAAATCAGACCAGTTTTTACAGAAAAAATAAAAAAATTTGTAAAAACTGGAATCAAAACTATAATTCAGACAATGATTAGTAATAAAGTTCGCATTCGAAACTTGAAGCGCTGTCAATAATTCCCTGAATTGTATATTTATTTTCTTCTTTATTAAAGAAACCTTTTATTTCAAGTTCTTCTCCAAGTGTGGCTTCTTTTGAATAATTCAAACGCAAATCTTTTACTGTTTTCTGCTGGAATTCTGCAGGTAAATTATCTATAGCAAAATTAATATATTTAGAATTATTTGTATGACCGTTTCCATCTAAATCAGAAAAAGTAATTTTGTGAGTTCCTAATGTTTCCATTCCTTCTGGAATTGGGATTTTTCCTGGTTTTATTCCAGCAAATTCAGAAACAATTGTTGGAGTTGGACGCATATTAAATACTTTTGCAGGAATCATTTTTCGTTCTTCAAAATTAATAATTGTCCATAAGGTCTGGCCGTACAGTAAAACATCCTCAGTTTCTTTATCTACAAGTTTAAAATTTCTTGTAGCTAATGGGCCTTGAGGTGCTGATTCCCAGGTAATCATTTTTACATTCTGATGATAAACCGGCATTTTAATTACATGATAAGAAATTCTTGAAACTGCGAAAAAGATTCCCTGTTTTTTTAAAACTTCCCAACCCATTTCACGTTGTGTAAAATCTTCTCCAGCCATGTCGGTTGTTATTCTGAAAATTTCAGCCCAGCTCATATTAAAATCTGGGGTACATTGAGCAAAAGATGGAGTAAATTCATAATTAAAAGTTAAATCTTCATCGTGCCACTGTTTATAAATAATATCATGCATAAAAAAATCTCCATATATATGATAATCATAAAATTCATTTATTAATTGAATGTTAATTAAAAATAAATTTTTTCTTATTATTTTCTAATCATTCTTTCATGTTTTCAGGTTTTAAAAATTGTATATTATAAACATAAAGGTTGCAGCAAACGTTGTCTGCTTCAATTCTTTACAAAAATGATTCCATAAAGAACGAGTCAGGTTTCTCCTCCTTTTGCCTGGCTCGTTTTTTTTATTGAAACTTAAACCATTTGAAATCGAAATTGCATCCTGGAAGGAATACAAAAGAAACTTTTTGTTCACCAGAAACTGGTTCTATTTCAAAAGTTTTTTCTTCGTAATCATCAGTATGAACAAATTCTATTACCTGAGTTTTGTTGATTCCATCAGCTCCAAAGAATTTAACATTTATACTGTTGTTTTCTGTATTTGATTTTCCACAGATTGTAAGTTTTGTTGCTTTTGTTTCACCAAAATCCATGTGATCAAAATCAAGATTTACATTATTTCCAATTCCTTCTACAGCTTCAGAAGTTTTTGTAAATGTATCACCAACAATTTCTTTTGCATCAAGAGCTCTCAGTTTTGAAAGAGCTTTAGGAGTTTTGTCAAAATAGAATCCGTGTAATACCAGTTCAGTTGGAATAACAATAGAAATTGTATGAACTCCAAAAAGTCGTTTGCTTAAAGTAAAAACATTTTCTGAATAGGTGTTATAAATTGATGGATGTTTGTAAGTAAATCTTCCAAGACATTCACCGCCAGTAGTTGAATCTGGAGTTTTTTCATAAGTTGTTCCGTTTCCAGGTTTTCCATCCCAAACTTCAACTGGGAGTTCTGTATCAAAACTGAAAATTGGAATATGAATTGAATCTGCACCTTCATTTCCAAAATCAACTTTATCAAAGCTGACCCAGGTTGCTCCAAGTCCACGATTTTGAATTCCACTTTCAAGGCTTACAGTTGGTTTAGATTTGCTTTCGTCCCAACTGTTAAGTCTGCAGGCTTCAATCAGTTTATAAGGATTTAATTTAGGGTTTCCAATTCCTTCAACTGTAAATCCTAAATCGCTTATAACTTCATCCTGATTTGTACCATTTTTTGCAGTACAACGTAATATACATTCGCCGTCGCAATTTGCTTTTATAACTGCAGTTTCAACTCCAGTTCCCTTGCCCTGAATATTACAAACTTCAATATAATCACTTGAAACACATTCTTTCAGTACCGGATTCCAGTTGATTTCCTTGATTGAAGCATTTTCTGGAAGTACTTTTGCGGTTACTTTAATTTCACGATTTTTGGCGTTCATTAAAGTTGAACCTTCTGCAATAATTTCGATTTTTCTTGCAGGAATAAAATCTTCTACTGCATGAACTGCATTATATGGAGCAGCTTCAATCCAATTCTGACCATCGTATTTAATGGATGTATTAGGTAAATCTGTACTGGCTGCTGTTACAACAAATACAGGCTTTTCAACTTTTCCACGAATAATAGCAACCATACGATTTCCAAAAAGTTTTCTGGTATGACTGGTTTTGTTTTCAGAAACATATTCTTCGTAATCAGTTGAATCGCCGTTATCAATACCTACAAGTTCTGCATTTCCCGCAACGCTTATTGTTACATAGTTTCTTGCATTTTCAACCAGAGTGCCGTTTTTGTCAGAAAGCATTACATCAACAAAATAGAGATTTCCTGTTTTTTCTGTTTCGCCTTTGAGAATAATATTTTCAGGATCTCCAAAAGAATTTTTTGTTTCACTTGCAATTTCCTTTCCGTTTTTATCGTAAGCAATAACTTTTAATTCGCCAGGTTCATAAGCTAATTGCCATCTTCCGAAAGGTTCTTTTCCATTAATATGATTTAACTCCTGTTTGCCAAGAGTTTTTCCATTAAAGAATAATTCAAGAGAACTGGCATTTGAATAAGCTTTTACATCAATTAACTGGCCTTTATTCCAGTCCCAATATGGAAGAATATGAACAAAAGGTTTTCCATTTAAATCCCATTCTGATTTGTATAAATAATAGGTATCTTTTGGGAAACCTGCAGTATCAATCTGGCCGAAGTAAGAATTTTTTGTGTGATAAGGAGTTGGTTCTCCAATATAATCCCAGCCTGTCCAGATATACTGACCAGCACTAAAAGGACAATCTCTGTCTGCCGCAATTACAGTCTGTGTATCTTTAGCACCCCAGGTAGTTGTACAGTTTCCTAATGAAGAACACTGTAAATCACTAAAAGTAATAAGTTTTAAGGTTTCCGGGAAATGATAGATTCCACGGCTTTGAACAGTAGAACTGGTTTCTGAACCATAGATTTTCCATTCCGGATATTTTTCGTGATGTTCATCATAAAGGCGCTCAAGATAATTGTAACCAACAGTTTCTATTTCAGTGGCACATTTTTGAGCTCCGTCACTCATCATATAATTGGAAGCAATTGTAATTGGAGCGTTACCTTCAGGATCAAATTCTCTTACATAGGAAGAAAGTTTTTTTGTTGTTTCAAAACCGTTTCCCATGTGAGTGTCATAAATTTCATTACCAATTGACCACATAAGTAAAGATGGATGATTTCTGTCTTTTCTTACCCAGCTTAAAGTGTCTTTTTTACACCATTCATTAAAATAGTTACCGTAATCAAATGGAGTCTTTGGTTTTTCCCACATATCAAAAGCTTCATCATCTACTAAAATTCCCATTTCATCTGCCAGATTCATCCATGCTTCTGGAGGAGGATTATGGGAACATCGAACAGAATTAACACCCATTTCTTTGAGAATGTTAAATTGTCTTCGTAATGCATCTACATCAAATGCGGCACCTAAGGCTCCCTGGTCGTGGTGATGGCAGGAACCGTATATTTTAATATGACGTCCGTTTAAAATAAGACCTTTATTTTTATCAAAAACTGCAACTTTAAAGCCAAGGTTTTGAGAATTGGAATCTAAGATCTGTCCCTCAATATTTATAAGCTCCGTAGTTAAAGTATAAAGGGTAGGGGAATCAATATCCCATAAATCTGGATTTTCAACAGAAAAATTTTCGCGGCTTTTGAGAATCTTACATTTTTCTAAAACAGGCACATTTTTTGCAAGATTTTCTGTTTCTTCTTTTGAAATAAATTCAGGTTTTACATTTGTTCCCTGAAAAATAACCTTTCCATTTTTATCTTTAAGTGTAGATTTTACAAAACAATCCTGAATTTCATTTTTGCAGGCAACTTCTGTTTCTACAGTAATTTTCCATAAACCAGATTCTTTTGCAAAAATATCATTTTCAAAATTATGATTGCAGCTGTCAGGACGACAAATTACATAAGAACCATGACTGGCAAGGAAAGTTTCCGGTGTATTGATGTATGTAACATCTCTGAAAATTCCAGCTCCTGAATACCATCTTGTATTACAATTCTGATAAACTGCAATTACTAAAATCTGATTTTCACCTTCTTTTACCAGATGTGAAATGTCAAATTCAAAAGTTCCGTAACCGTATTTCCATTGACCGGCTAAAGTTCCGTTTACCCAGACAGCACTGTTCATGTAAACGCCTTCAAAACGGATTGCATTATGACGATTTGTTACTTCTTCTTTAGAAAGGGTGAATTGTTTTTTATAAAAACCGGCAGAATTTTTATATAATTCCTTTACGTGCCAGATCATCCAGTCGTGAGGAAGTCTTACAGGTTTGTATTGTTGTGATTCATATTCTGGATAAAAACTTTCTGGAGTTAAAAAAACAGGATTTCCATCCTGATACATATCTTTGTCATTAATGGCAAGTTCTGCAAAATGCCAGTTATCATTAAATAATTTTTTCATAACTGACATTCTAACAGATAATATTTCAGATGGATAGTAAAAATTTAATAAATTATATTGTCTGCAAATCTAACAAGGAAATTTTCTTCTTCTGTTGAACGATCTGCAACTAAAGGAATTGTATCAAGTAAATAATTTTCAAAGAAAATTTTAGCCTGCCCGTAAACCTGACCTTTTGTTACAGTTCCCCATAAAAAATCAGGAACTTCAACAACAGTTTTAATTTTGGCAAGATTTTCTGCTATAGAAATATTTTCAATTTTTGGAATTGTAATGGTTTTTAAATCAAAAGCAGGAACAAGATTAATTGCAGTTTGTTTTGAGTTGTAAACTTTAATCATTGTGTTTAAGGCTTTGCTGTTAAAATGATAATCAGTAAATGTTGAAAAAGCAAAATTCATTAGTTCAGTACCATCGTGAACTCTGCCTTCCTGTCCTTCTCTTGGATTTTTACCAGGACCTTTCATTGTTACAGATAAATATCTGACACCGTCTCTTTCTGCAGTAAGACTTAAATTATAACCGCTTTCATCAATATAGCCGGTTTTAAGACCATCACAACCTGGATATCCTAACATTGGATTTGTATTTTTCTGAGTAATGCCCATTGTAATGTGACGTGGAAATCCGTTTGAAAAATCCTGTGGGCCATATGTGTCGCCTGGTGCCATGTTTTCAGGTTTTGGATATGTAAATTCTGGAACTGAATGAAATTTTGCAAGAGATTCAGGATGTTCTGAAATATAAATGCGACAGAATTCAGCCATTTCTCTGGCAGTTGTTTGATTTAATTCACTGTAGCCTGAACTTTCAACAAATTTTGTATGAGTTAAACCTAAATCTAAAGCAACCTGATTCATTTTTTTTATGAAATTTTCCATGCTTCCGCTGATTGTGTAAGCTAATGCGTAGGCTGCATCGTTTCCAGAACTGATTGAAAGTCCTAAAATCAATTCTTCAAGAGTAACAATCTGTCCTTCTCCTAAAAACATAAGTGATGAATGAGGAGGTGCATTGCAGGCAAAAGCTTCTTCCGGAACTGGAATAATCTGATTGTAAGATAAACGACCTTCTGCAACTTCCTGATCTACAATGTATAGAGTAAAAAGTTTTGTCATACTTGCAGGAGGAATTATTTCATCTGCATTTTTTTCATAAATAATATTTCCATTTGAAATATCAATTAAGATTGCTGATTCTGCAAAAATATTAAGGCCGGTATTAGCTAAATTGTAGGGAAGTGGTTGAAGAGTTTCATATCTTTGAGAATAAAGTTCCTTCAGCTGATTTTTAAGTTCAATCTGACTTTCCTGAGAAACAGGTTCTGCTTCTGTTAATTTTGAAAAAATTATAGCGCGTCCACCAACTAAAGAAAAAAATCCTGCAATAAAAAATGCAAATATACCTATTGGAATCCATATTATTTTTGAATGAGACGAATTGTTGCTTTCAGTTTTCATTTTGAGTCCTGCAATTAGTTTTTTGATGTTTCGTTAAGAAGATAGAAATCTGCTATTGTTAATGCGGCCATTGCTTCTACCACTGGAACAATTCTTGGGCAAAGACAAACATCATGGCGACCTTTGATTTCAAGTTCAGTTTCTTCAAATTTTACAGAACCATCTTCCATGGTAATTTTTCTGATTGTATTTTGTTTCTGAAAAATACTTGGAACAGGTTTTACTGCAATTCTGAAAACAATCTGATTTCCGTTAGAAATGCCGCCTAAAATTCCACCGGCATTGTTAGTTTTAAATGCAGGTTTTCCATTTTCCAGATACATATTGTCATTATTTTGACTTCCTGTTGAATCTGCTGCATCAAAGCCGGCACCAAATTCAATTCCTTTTACAGCACCAATAGAAAGCATTGCTTTTGCAAGTTCTGCATCTAATTTATCAAAAACTGGTTCTCCAAGACCAACCGGGCATCCGTTAATTACACATTCAATTATACCGCCAGTGCTGTCACCGTTTTTTCTGATTTCTTCAATTTTTTCCTGCATTTTTGCAGCCGCTTCATTATCTGGAGCTCTCAAACTGTTCTGTTCAATCTGAGATAAATCTTTTTTTGTAATTTCGATTCCTGCAGCTTTAATTGTATAAGCAGTAATTTTAATTCCTTTTGAAAGTAAAAGTTGATTTGCTACTGCACCTGCTGCAACACGAGCTGCAGTTTCTCTACCACTGGAACGACCACCACCGCGATAATCTCTGTTACCATATTTTGCATCATAAGTATAATCAGCATGTCCAGGACGGAATGTATTTACAAGATTTCCATAATCTGAAGAATGCTGAGATGTGTTTCTGATTAATAAACCAATTGGAGTGCCTTCAGTTTTACCTTCGAAAATTCCTGAAAGAATTTCTACTTCATCAGCTTCTTTTCTTGCAGTTACAGAAGGATTTAGTTTTCCGTTGTCAGTTCCGTTTACAGAAACTCCAGGTCGTCTTCTGTTTAATGCTTTCTGGATAATTTCCTGTGAAACTTCAATGCCTGCTGGACATCCGTCAATAATACAACCTAATGCAGCTCCGTGACTTTCACCGAAAGTTGAAACTTGAAAAATGGTACCTAATGTGCTTTTACTCATAAAAGTAATTTATCACAAAAAAGGAAGAATTCATAGGGAGATGAATCCTGCTTAATGGATAATTACCATTTCCACCAGTCAAGTCGGCAGTTAAAGTAGAATTTCCAGTCTCCGAAAGTTTTAGTGTCAAAATTGAATGGAATATTTGTTCCAGTGCTTAATTCAATTTCGCCAGTTGAAAGAGTTAATTCTCCTCCTAAAAATAAGTCAGAAGGAAGAGTTAAATTCAGAAAAAGTCCGGAATCTGGAGTTGTATAGTTTACGTGATTTTTTCCGAAACTGGTTTGCATTGCAGTATAAACTTTTCCAGTTGTACCAGTGATTATATTTGGAATAAGATAGGAACCTTTTAAGATTATTTTTCCAGGATATATACAATTGTCTGAAGTACCGGGAATTCTGGCATCTGTAAGGAAATTGTTTTCTTTATAAGGAAAATCTGTATAACGGCCAACTATGTTTAATTCGTAATTTCCAAAATCTGTTGCAGCCTGATAGCGGAATTTTCCTTCAAGTCCTGCAAAGAATTTGTTGAAATCAAAATTATAAATTCCTGTACCAATAATTGAAAAATTCCATAATGAAGAAGAATCTTTTTTTCCTTCCTTTATGAAAGTACAATCTACTCCAGCCTGACCACTAACTGCAAAAGTTACAGGTACATCATCATTTATTGAGAAGGAAACATTATTTGTTCTGTCTATATTTCCTCTGATTGAACTTATAAATTCAATGTCTGTTTCATTATAATGTTTTGTTCTGTGAACAATTGGTTTTGTAAATCCTAAAGTTAATGAATTGGTTTCGACAAAACTTTTAGTTCCCATTTCTTCTTCTACAGAAAAATCTCGATTTAACCAGAATGCAAAAGTTGATGGTCCCATTGGTACTAAACCGCCGAATAATCCTTCAAAATTTTTTAATCCTGGGAAATAATCAAAATTGGCAATCAATGCTCCTGAATTCATTTGAAGTCGAGGTGTTAATGCTATTATGGAATATCCAAATCCAAATTTTGATTCATCACTTTCCGGAACATTCTGAAAAGAAAATGTTGGCAGGTAAAGAACAGGTTTTGCCAGAGGAATGTAAATTCTTTCCTTTGAAAGCGAAACAGAAGGTTCTGGTAATTTTTCTAAAGCTTTAAGTTTTTCTTCTGAACGATGCTGAATATATTTTCCAATAATTGGAACTGGAACTTCATCCAGTCTGCCTTTAAGATTTTCATTTTCTTCTTTTGTAATTTCCATTTCGTAAGGATTTTCAAAAGGAATAAAATCCGGATAGTCAGTGTGAGTGTTTCCAAAATTAACAATTTCGCCAGGTTTTGAAGGACCTTTAAAATCTGGTACTTTTCCCCATTCTGATGAAGGTTTTATTTTAATTACATTTCCAGTTGAAGAATAAGATGCGTAATAAATTCCTTTATCTGTTTTGTATGCCCAGGTTGCACCAATTGGATCTGAAACAACAGGAGTAACCACAAAAGTATTGTTTTTCTGATTTACTTCAAATACTTCAAGACGACCACGGGAATTATTTGCAAAAGTAAGTTTTCCATCACTATTCCAGCATGGATAAGATGGATCGGTAATTTCTCCGGAAAAATTTGCCACGTATTGTTTAGTTTGAGTTGCAATATTATATATACAAACTTTTGCTCTTGTTCCATCGGCTTCAAGAAAAGCAACAAGGGAACCGTCCTCATTTACGCTTGGCTGAAAATAATCGCAATCTTCTGATTCAATTAAAGGAGTTACAGAACCTGTTTCTGGATCAACAAGAACCAGCCGCATTTTAAGATTATTCTGTTCAACTGCAACAAGTACTTTTCCATTTCTGCTGACAGAAGGCTGAAATAGTGAAGTTCCTTTTGTAATCTGCTTCAATCCGTCTTCTTCCGTAAATGAATATAAATCATAACTTACTTCATAACCTGGACTTCTATCATTCCGATAATTTGCCAGTGATGCATAAATAGTTGCATCTTCAGAAGCAGTTATATCACTTTCCGAAGATAAATCACCACGGAATAAAATTGTTTCTTTATAAATTGTATTTAAATCTTCCTGAGGCTTTGTATCACAGAACCAGTTGCTTCCATCTTTAGCAGTAGGAGTAAATTTTACAACAGCAACTCCATCATCATAAGATTTTCTGATAGTAATAAATTTTCCATCTTTGTATACAATTGCCGGTTTAAAATAATAGCAGTGATTGCTTCTTGGAGTAACAATTAATCCTTCTGGAATCAATCGTTCTTTATTGTATTTTTTACTTAAAGCAATTTTTACATCCTTAAAAATATCAGCAGGAGTACAACCTGTAACAAGTTTTACACTTTCTTCCCAGGAACCGCTGGCAGCATGATTACGTTCAATGTCTCCTAAAGCTTCAATTCCCCATCTGTCTACAATGCTCTGAAGAATTAAATATCCCATTACATAAGCCTGCCCATGAGGTGGAACTTCTTCAAGACCAATCTGCTGGTAAGGTATAAATGCATTGTCTAAAGTTGGAGCTTTATAAAATAATTCAAAATAAGGACTGCGCCCTCGACCGCCTTTAGTTAATTGAGTTTCCAGAACAGTTGCCAGACCTTCAATTCCCCAGTTAGGAGTGTCATTAGAGAACAGAGCATCAAGATAACTTCCTGTAAGTATAGAAAGTAAGTTTGAACTGTCTTCGAATTTCATATTAGCAACATGAATTAATTCGTGAGTAAAAAAAAGTTTCTGCCAGTTTTCTCTAAACCCAAAATCAGGAGTAATACAAGGAGTTGTGAACATTACAATTTCCAGTGGTGTTGTATAAGTAAAGGCATTAACAGTATTAGTTCTATCAGTTATAAAAATATCAGTTTTTTCCTGAGGAAAACCATAAATTTTAGCAATAGAATTCCATGCTTCGTCAGCATAAAGAGCATATTCTTCTGCAAATTTGCGGGCATTTTCTTCGTATATAAAATTGAAATGTTGAGTTTGGGCCTGTTTCCATCCTCCAAACTTTTGAGCAGAAAGATTAGATAAATTAACAAAACAAATAAGCAGCAAAAAAAATCTCTTCATAAGCAGTATAATAGTGAAAAAAAGAAAGAAAATAAAGTATAACAAGAAGCAAATAACACGAGCGAAGCAATGGGCCCTCACTCACGGGGTTCTTAGGGCCCCCCCTAAGAAAAAAATTCCTTAGACCCCAAAATGTTTCTTATAATTTACTTTTCTGTATTCGTTTGGAGTAAGCCCCGTAATTTTTTTGAATGCATTAATAAAATGAGAATGAGATGAAAAGGCAAAATAATTTCCAATGGTTGCAGCTTCATAATCAGTATATAAAAGCATTTTTGCGGCTGCTTCTATTTTTAATTTTGTTGCATATTGGAAAACTGTAATGCCTGTTTCCTTTTTAAATAATTCACAAAGATAAGATTTATTTATATGAATTTCATCACAAATTTCATCAAGAGAAAGTTTTTCATTTAAATGATTGTAAATATATTCAGAGGTTTTAATGATTGTTCTGGAATATCCAACATTTCTTTTAAGTTTAGACATTCTTTCTGTAAAATCATAGGCAACTTCTCTATGCAGATTAAAAATTTCATCAAAATCAGTACATTCATCTAACTGCTGGATATAAATATCGCTTAAAGTATAGGCAGCTTCTGGTTGCATACCACCTTCAATACAAAAGCGGGTAATCATTGCAATTGTAATTGTAAGGTGGTATTTCATATTTCTAAGAGGATTTTTTGAAAGTTTTCCCAACTGTTTGTCAGTAAGAGGAACCATTGTCTTTTTCAATTCTTCAAAATCACCGTTTTTTACAGCATTGTAGAATTTCATTTCATCATCAAAAGAAAGATGAAAGTTTGTATATTCCTGCTGTAAAAAAAGTTTATATGAGAGAATCTGTTCCTTATCTGCTGTTGAAATCTGATCCATTATTTTACCGTATTTTTAGAGATTTTCGCCGTTGCTTTCGATTACAGTCTTGTACCAGTATGCTGAATCTTTTGGAATACGTTCCAATGTTGTGTAATCACAGAAAATCATACCAAAACGAGGATTGTATCCTTTTGCCCATTCAAAGTTGTCCATTAATGACCACTGGAAATAACCGGAAACATCAACACCTTCATCAGCTGCTTTTTTTAAGCCTCTCAAATATCGGTGAAGGAAATCAATTCTGTTTGGATCGTGAACTTTACCATCAAGACTTACCCAGTCGTGGCAGGAAATTCCGTTTTCTGTAATATAAATAGGAAGTTTATAACGTTTGTAGTTATGTGTAACGCCCCAGTAAAGAGCATCTGGATATGTATCCCAAAGCAATTCAGAATGTGCAGTTCCTCTAGGACGTTTATAATCACCCTGGTACTGAGCTTCGTAAATGTTTAATCCAAGGAAATCAATTTTCTGACTGATAATAGCCATGTCTTCTTTTGTATATTCTGGAAATAAATCTCCAGCTTCTTTTAAAAGATTAGGAGCATAATCACCAAACATGATTGGATCCATCCAGTATTGAACGCCCCAGAAGAATCCGCCTAATCCGCTGTAGAAATAATTGTTGTATGCATCTTCAACATCATTTTTTGTAACAGGAATTTTTGGCTGTGTTGCAAGAGTGATTCCAATTTTACAGTTTTCAGATTTTTCTCTAAGAACAGAAACTGCCTTTCCATGAGCCATAAGAATATTATGTCCTATTCTTAAAAGATCTCTGTCACCATATTTAATTCCAGGTGCATGTTCACCAAGCATATAACCGCAACCCATAAAAACCATTGGTTCATTAAAAGTAATAAAGTTTTTTACTCTGTCCCCAAAGTTTTCAGCAATAACAGTTGTATATTCTTTGAACCATTCTGCACTTTCCGGATTTAACCAGCCGCCTTTTAAGTGAAGAGCATATGGCAAATCCCAATGGTATAAAGTAACAAATGGTGTAATATTATATTTTAAAAGTTCATCAATAAGATTGTTGTAAAATTTGATTCCTTCTGGATTTACTTTTCCTGTTCCTTCTGGAATTACTCGGGCCCATGAAATAGAAAATCTATAGGCTTTTAATCCAAGATCTGCCATCATTTTTACATCTTCTTTATAGTGGTGATAATGATCGCAGGCAATGTCTCCTGTTGATTTATCACTGATTTTTCCTGGCTGATGTGTAAATTCATCCCAAATGTTCATTCCTTTGCCATCTTCATTCCAGGCGCCTTCAATCTGATAAGAAGCTGTTGCAGCTCCCCAAACAAATTCTTTCTTAAAAGACATATAAATAACCTCTTACATATTAAGATAAATCACTTTATATTTCGATAATATCAGAATATTCGGTATTTTTGTAAAATAATTTAGAATATATATCAGATTTTTTTTCAGAGTTTTTGCTCATTCAGATTTTTTGTACTATAGTAATAATATGAAAAATTTAATTGAAGAAACTCTTAAAAATAATATTTCAAATCCTGCAGCTTTTTTTGTTTTTCCTACACAGATGGCCGCTGATTTATGGGCAGACCGGATTATTTCGGTTTCTGATGTAACTGCAGTTGCAATGGAACGTTTTCTTGCATGGGATACTTTTAAAGGTAATTCAATTAAAAGTCGTCAGCAGAATAAAAAAGCAATTCCTTCAATCTTAAGAAAGATTTTTACTGATCGTCTTATTGAACAAAATGGTGAAGAACCTTTTCTGAAAAATCTTATAATTCCTCAATATGCAAAATCAGCAGCAGGATTTTCAGACTGGATTTCTTCTATATTAACAGGACTTGAAACCTGGAAAAAATATTTTGAAAAATCCGGTTCCCAGGCTGATTCAGAAGATCAGGATTTACTGGAAATTTACAATCGTTATAAAGATTTTCTTGAAACTCACAATTTATTTGAGCCTGCCTGGGAAACTCCTCCTTTTGAAGCAGACGGTCATCATTATTTTATTTTCTTTCCAGAAATTCTTTCGGATTATACAGAATATGAAGAAATTCTTAGAACTTCAGAAGATATAACAATAATCAATTTGCCGGAAAGTCCAGATTATGTAAAACCTTCCGCAGATTTTTATAATAATACCCGAACTGAAATAAAGGCTCTGGCATTAAACCTTCTGGATTTGCATCAGAATAAAAAAATTCCATGGGATGAAATTGCAGTAAATGTTCCTGATCTTGATACAGATGGAACTTACATTCATAGAGAATTAAGCCTTTATCAGATTCCTCATGTTATGCGTTATGCAAAACCATTAACTTCTTTTGGTGCCGGCAGTTTCTTTAATCAGCTTTCAGAATGTATTTCCGGAAATTTTAATTATGATTCAATTAAGAATTTACTATTAAATACCAGTTTGCCCTGGAAAAATCCTAAATTAAATTCTTCTCTGGTTGCATATGGCCAGTCTAACAATTGTATCTGCAGTTTTAAGTATGAAGGTCAGTTAATTGATATTTGGGAAAAATCTTTTGGGGTAAATAAACCGGATGCTGCAATCAGGGAACATTATTATTCCTTAAAAAAAGATATTGAGCGAATTGTAAAAGCAAATAGTTTTGAAAAAATCAGGGACAGTTATTTTATTTTCCGAGGAAATTTTTTTGATATGGATAATTGTCCTGCTGAAACAGATCTTGTAATAAGCCGTTGTATTTCAGAATTGGGAAATCTTATTGATATTCAGAATTCTCCAGATTTTGCTGATTGTACATTAAAAGATCCATATACTTTCTTTGTTAATTATCTTAACGGAACAAAATATCTGGCTCAGGCTACATCTTGTGGAGTTCAGGTAATTCCTTATAGAATGGCAGCAACAGCTCCTTATTCAGTTCATTATATTGTTGATTCTACTCAGGCTTCTCTTTCTGTAATTTATAAACCTCTTTCTTTTTTGCGTGATGATAAACGTAAAATGCTTTTTGGCCAGAAAGAAGATCCTAACGTAACAGAAAAAATGATAAAACTTTATCAGATGAATTCGGTAAATCAGGAAGTTTATTTTTCTGCTGCGGCTAAAACTTTTACAGGTTATTCTCAGGTTTCCAGTTATCTTGAAGAAAATTCATTGATTCCTGATGCTAAAAAGGGATTTAATCCAAAACTTTTTGAAAAAGATAAAAACAATAGTTTTGCTGACGAAGCTGAATGGTTCCTTAATGAGAAAAAAGCATTTCCTGAAAAAATTACAGAAACTGCAAAAGAAGGTTTTGATTTCTGGAGTGCAACTCAAACACTGGAAGATACTTCAACAAAAGATTTTTCAATGAATATTATTAAGAACAGAATCGAAAATACTCGTTATAAAAATGGAAATCTTTTTGTATCTTATTCAACTCTAAATCAGTATTACAGTTGTCCAAGAAAATGGCTTATAAATTCTGTTTCAAAACTTAATCAACAGGATAATGAAGCTGTTTTGATGGATGTTTTTGAAAAAGGAAATCTTAATCATAAAATTCTGGAATTGTATTTTCAGCAGTTGAGTATTCGGAATATTGCAATTTACTTAAAAGATAATGAGCTTACAGAAGATTGTGATGAAATTTTGAATTCCAGCATAAAAGAAGCAATTGAAACTGAAAAAATCAGTTTTCTTGAACGGGAACAGATTTGGACTATGATGTCTGCAATTTATTCTTCAATAAAAAATGCAGTTGTAAGTTTTTCCAAGACTTTCCTTGGTTATACAGTTTTTGATGTAGAACGAGAGTTTAATTACATTAATTCTGAAAAGAAAATTCACTATAACGGTAGAATGGATTTACTTTTGCAGGAGCCTGGTTCTGGTGATTTAACTCTGGTGGATTTTAAAAGTTCAGATTATTCAGTTCCAGATAATATTTATATAGAAACTTCTTGTGATGAAGAAGGTAATCCTCTTCCAGTTCCGGAAAATCTTGAAGAACAGTCTTTGCCTGCATTCCAGATGCCTTTTTATATTTTCTTAATGAATATGGAAAAAAAGCCTTTGAAAGTTGAAAACTGCTGTTATTTTTCAATAAAATCTGGAACCGTTTTTCCAGTTGCCGGTGAAAAGGAATTTTTATTATCAATTGGGGTTTCTGAAAAGAAACTGGATTTGTATAAATCAATGGAAGCTTTTAATCTGGAAGTAGAAAAAACTATTGAGTGTGCAGAAAATTTTGCAAAACGAATTGAAGCCAGCGATTTTTCTACAAATAAACTGGTTCAAACTTTTAGCGTCTGTAATTCCTGTGATTATAGAGCCTTGTGCAGAAAAGTGTTTAATGTAAGCAGAAAGTAGATTTAAGAGGACAGATAAATGAATGTTAAAGTTATAAAAAATAATCCATTAACTAAACAACAGCAGGATGCAATTAATTCTCAGATAAATACAGTTGTAAGTGCAGGTGCTGGTTCTGGAAAAACAACTGTTCTTTCAAAAAGATTCTGCAAACTGGTTACAGAAAATCACTATGGAGTTGATGAAATTCTTACTTTAACTTTTACAAAAAAAGCTACTGTTGAAATGTCTTCAAGAATTTATCAGGTTTTACGGGAACAGGCTCCAGAAGAAGCGGCAAATTTTTATAAAGCAAATATTAAAACTTTAGACAGTTATTGTAGTTCAGTTGCAAAAGCCGGTGCTCATTTTTATGGAATTTCTCCAGATTTTGTTCAGGACGATTCAATTCATGATCAGATTAAACAGATGGCTCTTCCATTTTTACTGGAGCACAGAAACAACGAAGCAATAAAGCAGATTATTTCAAATAAAGATATTGAAACAATTTCTGAAGAATTGCTGGTTAATCCGGTTGTATATCATTCAACAGTAACAGAACCTATTGATTATGATTTGTGCATTAAAAAACAGGTTAAACTTGTTGCAGAAGAATTTGCAAGCCTTTTAAAAGAAATGGAAAAATCAGTTTCTGAAATCAGTGGCTTAGTTGAAAATGGTGACTATCAGCCGGAAGATAAATTTATAATGCAGATTCTTCCATTTTTTTCAGGTGAACAGGAATTGCCAGATGCACCGGTAATTACTGAACAAACAATTGAAAACAGTGAATATGAAAAAGCTGCAGATTATTGTATTCAGATTGGTAAACTTGCTCAGTCAAATTTAAGAGCCGGTGCAAAAAGTGGAGATGTTGCTTCAATAAAAGAAAAAATAAAACCACTTAGAGAAATGTGTGCCACTTTACAGGGACTTGTAAATTATATTTACGGTTATAAAACAGTTGTTCAGATAATTCCATTGCTTAAGGAATTTCAGAAAAAGGCAATTGCTTTAAAACGTGCAACTGGTCGTCTTTCTTTTGCAGATATTTCCAGTCTTGCAACTTGTACCTTGCGGGATTATCCAGAAATCCGACAGATTGAAAAAGAAAAATACAAAGCCATTATGATTGATGAATTCCAGGATAACAATCAGATGCAGCGTGATATGCTTTTTATGCTGGCAGAAAAACTTGATATTCATCAGAAAGGTGTTCCTCTGGTTAGCGATTTGTGTCCGGATAAACTTTTCTTTGTTGGTGATGAAAAACAAAGTATCTATAAATTCCGTGGTGCTGATGTTTCTGTATTTAGAAAACTTTCAGAAGATTTTTCAGAAGGCAATTTATCTATGTCTTCAAATCATCGTTCAAATCCTGCCCTGATTGGATGTTTTAATACTTTCTTTGGAGGTTATCCTTATCCTGGTCAGAAAATAAAAACAGATCAGGTTCAGCCTTCAATTTTTTATCCAGAATACGAAAATGTTTCTGTGCCTCCTTATGAACCTGTTTATCATAGAGTAACACTTTCTGAAAATGCAGCAGAAATTGTAAAAAATGCAGATAAAAATCTGTTGAATAATATTCTGGCTCCAAAAATTCATTTTGCGTTTTATGATAAAAATCAAATTGCAAAGGATCTTCAACTTGTAGAAGAAGAAGCCGAAATTGAATGGGTTGCAAGAAAAATTCAGGAAATTATAAAAGGTTCTCCAGAAAAGCAGGGGCTTAAACCTGGTGAAATTGCAATTCTTCTTAGAAAAACTTCCATTCAACCGCTTATTGAACGAACTTTATTAAGTCATGGAATTCCTTATAATTCAGAAACTATTACAGGTTTATATGGGGACGGACCTGTAAACGATATAATTTCTCTGTTAAGAATTTGTATTTATGAAAATGACAGTCTTTCTTATGCAAATGTTTTACGTTCACCTTTTGTAAATCTTACTGTAGAAGAAATAAATGCTGTTATAATGGCAAATCCTCTTCCATTCCAGTTGTCTGGAGACAGAATTTTAACTGGTCAAAGTCTTGAACGATACATTCATGCAAAAGAGTTTTTTGTTGATTTACAGAATTTATGTCATACAGAAACATTAACTTCTCTTATTTCAAAAATCTGGTATGAAGCTGGTTACCGTTATGAAACTATGTGGAATAAAACTGTAAAATTATACGGTAAAATTTATGACATTCTTTTTGAACTTGCAAGAAAAGCCGAATGCGACAGTATGAGTCTTGCTGCTTTTGTAGACAGTCTTAGAGTTTATCAGGATCCTTCTCAAAAACTGGATGGTATGGATATTCCAATGGAAACTACAGAAGGAGTCCATATTTTAACAATTCATAAAAGTAAGGGGCTTGAATTCCCGGTTGTATTTATTGTTGACACCCAGGCTGGTTCAAAAGTTGAAACAAATGCAAGTCCAATTTATGTCAGTAAAGAATTTGGAGTAACTATAAATACTCCTCCTTATCCAGAATTTGGAAAAAGTAATTTCTTTTATATGAGAACAAAGGAAGAAGAAAGCTTAAAGGAAGCTGCGGAGTTAAGACGTCTTTTATATGTTGCAATTACTCGTGCGGAAAGGGAAGTGTATATTACAAATGGTAAATATACTTATACGGATGATGCTGTTCAAAAATATAATTATGGATGCAAAACCACAAGTTTTATTAATCTCTTAAAACCTGTTTTTAATTTTTATGCAGATGAAATTAAAAAACTTTCTTCAGAAAAAAAAGAATCTGATATTGGTCCGGTTCCTTTTACTTTTGAAGAAATTCATCCTTACAATCGGGGTGAATATTCTGCTGATTCAACTGTAAGACCTAATACTCAGGAAGAAAAACTGAATTTAATAAACAGAATTAAGGAACAGGGTTTTTATAATGACGAAAATGCAATTGCATTGGAAGAAGTAAAATCCAGATACATTAGTCCTAGTCATCTTCATGAAAAGGATGAAGAAACAGGAAGTGTAATTTCTGCAACAGAAAATCTGGAATTTAAGGAAATTAATCAGCTGGTTGAACAATCAATTCCAAAAAGTCAGATTGGTACTGAAAATCCTGTGCCTCGTTTTGGATATACAGATTTTGGAACAATTGCTCATGCATATATGGAAGCTGCTGTTAAAAATGAAGAAGTGAAGATTGCTTCAAAAAATCTTTTAGGTTTAGAAAATAACGAAAAAAAGATAAATACAGTAAAAGCAATTTGTGAAAAAATGAAATCCATGTTTGAATCTTCGGACATTGGAAAAGAAGCCATTGCAGCTCCATTTAAAAAAGCCGAATATGATTTTAGAAGCAGAGTTTGTAATAAAATTATTCGTGGTCAGATAGATTTACTATTTGTTTCTGAAAATGGAAAATGTACAATTGTTGATTACAAAACTAATTCGGAAATAAAACCCGAAATCTATTACAATCAGCTGGCATGTTACAGACAGGCAGTTGCACAAATGCAGGGGATAAAAAATCCTTCTGAAATAAGATGTTGTCTTTTTTATTTACGTTTTGGAAAATGCGTTGATATTTCAAATGCTGTTGATTCTGTAAATCTTGAAAAAGCAGTTCTTGAAATTGATGAAGAATAACAGAAAGTTATTTTTTCAAAATATATTGACAACTAAATAAAATAGGAGTATATTAAAGTCAGCTTGTAAATAAGCTGATAAACTCTCTCCGATGTCCAGAAATGGACGGCAAGGCTTCCTTTTTAGTGTTACTGTATGGAAGCCTTGTTTTTTTTAACACCAGTTTTTAATCTCTATTCGAGGTTGACATATACAACGATTATTGATAAATTCAAAGAACATTCATTCAAGAGCCTTTGAATGAGTCCAGATGCCTTTCAAGTGTCTATCGCAAAACCCCGCCAGAGGAGGAATCCAGCAACGGTATGCGCTTAGAGCTGTGCTTAGGATTATCTGGGCTCTTTCAAAGGCTTTTTTATTTTGCTGGATTCCGAAGAGAGGAATCCAGCAACGGTCTGCCTGGCTTGCGAGAGCAAGCAAGTATAATAAATTTCCATACTCTGCAAGCGACAGAGTCGCATGCACAGTTTGCGAGAGCAAGCCTGTTAATAAATTTCCACACTCTGCAAGCGATGAAATCGCATGCGCTTAGAGCTGTGCTTAGGATTATCTGGGCTCTTTCAAAGGCTTTTTTTATTTTGCTGGAAAATTAGTTTTCTTTTACTGCCTGTCTTACATCATCCAGAATAAATTCCTGGCGGGAATTCTGCCCTGCAATCAATGCTGCCCGATTTAATACAGATTCAATTTTTGCACAGGAGAATCCTTCAAACATTTTTGATAATACAGATGCTGTACATTCACTGGCAGGAGTTTTTCCTTTACAGTACATTTCAACCAGTTTAATTCTTGCATTTGAATCAGGATATGGTACTGAGAATTTTGCATCAAAGCGTCCTGGTCTTATAAGGGCTGGATCAAGTGCGTGAACAGAGTTTGTGGCTGCAATTACTAAAACACCTTTTGTTGATTCAAAGCCATCCAGTTCGTTTAAGAGTGCTGTTACAATTCTGGTGTTTTCAGTTTCAATTGCGGAACCTGAATAATTTCTGATTGTTCCAATTCCATCAAATTCATCAATAAAAACAATACAAGGAGCCTGACGTTTTGCTTTTCTAAACAAAAGTTTTACCTTCATTGGACCAATTGCCATAAACATACTTTCAAAGTCAGTTGCTTTAGCTGGAATAAAATTTACTTTGGATTCACCGGCAAGGGCTTTTGCAAAAAGAGTTTTTCCATTTCCAGGTTCTCCTTCAAGAAGAATTCCTTTTGGCATTCGAATTCCTTTTTTTGCATATTCTGAAGGATGCTGCATTATTTCCATAATCTGAGACATATCTTTTTTCAGATTGTCCATTCCTACAACATCAGAAAATTTTACGCCTGTTTTTCGTACAACTTTAAAACTGTTAGGACTGATAAATTTGCGGAATGCAAAAATAATTGCACCAAAGAAAACACAATAAAAAAGAATATCAAAAATCAGGGAAATAATAGATTCAATATCTTTATCCTGAGAAACTGAAATTCCATTTCGCATTAAAAATTCTTTTAGTAAAGGAGAATCTGGATTATCAGTATAAATGCTGCTGTTTGTTATAGAATCCTTAAAATAAATTTTTTCACCACTGATTTTTACATCAGTAATCTGCTTTTTTTCAACCTGTTCATAAAATTTGTCATAAGTAATGTATTCCTGGTTTTTATTAAAAAAATCAGGTTCCAGAAGAAAGAAAGCTGCTGCTCCAATCACAAGAATTAAAATTGCAAAAATCAAATTGTTTTTTCTGAGTTTCATATACAACCTTTTTTTATTAGTAATAAAAGAATTTTAAGTTTTCTAAAAAAACTGGTCAACTGAAAAAATAATTTTTTATACTTGTTTTTTTTGTCAAAATTTTATAATCTCAATTTGCGACAAATTCTCAAATTCAGGAAGTGTAATGACATATAAAACTGATCAGCGTAACATTCTGCTGGAATTTTTACAGGAAAATCCAGATAAAATGTTTTCCGAAAAACAGATTGAAGAAATTTTAAGTTCAAAAGGCATTAGTCGAAGTGCTTTGTATAGAAATCTTCAGGCTTTGGAAATGAATGGCAAAATCAAACGTTGCACCAAAACCGGCAGCCGTGAAATTTATTTCCAGTATGTTGGTTTGCAGGATTGTAAATCACACATTCATCTTTCCTGTACAAAATGTGGAAAAATTTTTCATATGGAAAGTGAAATTGCCAATTCAATTAAAAATAATGTGGCGCTTTCTCAAGGATTTTCAATCAATCTGGGAGAAACCACAATTTATGGAACCTGTAAGACTTGTTTAAATTAGGAGAAGCCAATTGAAAAAAAATATTTTTAGAATTGTAAAAATTGTAAGTGTTTTATTATTAAGTTTTAGTTTTATTTCCTGCTTTCCAAAAGATGATGGAATTGCAGATAGAGTTAATATTGTAAGTACAATTTTCCCAGAATATGATTGGGTTCAGCAGATTATAGGAAACAGTGCAAATGTTACAAACAGTCTTGTTATAAAAAATGGTGTTGATATGCACAGTTTTCAGCCAAGTGCTTCTGATATAGTTCAGATTCATTCCTGCGATATTTTTATCTACGTTGGTGGCATTTCAGATGAATGGGTTTCTGAAGTTCTTGAGCAGCGTACAAATAAAGATATGAAAATCATTAAACTTATGGATTTAATTGAAGCAAAAGAAGAAGGGGAAGCAATTCAATCTGAAGAAGAGGAAGAAGAAACTGAATTAGACGAACATGTCTGGCTTTCTATAAATAATCCAATAACTTTTGTAAAAGCAATCAGTGCAGCAATTATTGAAAAAGATCCTGAAAATACTGAGTACTATCAGAAAAAAACAGAGAATTATTTAAGTGAACTGGCAGGAATCAGAGATGGTTATAAAATGATTGCATCTGGTGCAGAAAACAGTACTTTAATTTTCTGTGACAGATTTCCTTTCCGTTATTTAATGGATGAACTGAATCTTAATTATATTGCTGCTTTCCCAGGTTGTTCTTCAGAAACTCAGGCTAGTTTTGAAACAATTGCTGCATTAACTCAGGCGGTAAAAGATTATAACGTAAAAGCGTTGATTAAACTTGAAAATTCTACAGATAAACTGGCTCAATCAGTTATGGCAAATTCAAAATATTGTGATGTTATAACATTAGATTCCATGCAGTCTGTAACATTAAGACAGGCATTCAATGGAAAAACTTACGCTCAGTTTATGAGAACCAATCTTGAAGAATTACGAAAGGTTTTGAAATAGGAAGATTATGGCTCAACTTACATGTACAGATTTATCTTTAGGATACAATTCAAACATAATAATTAAGAATTTATCTTTTTCTGTAAATAAAGGGGATTATCTTTGTATTATTGGAGAAAATGGTTCTGGTAAATCTACATTAATGAAAACTTTACTTCATCTTATAAAACCTGTGTCTGGGAAAATAGAAACTGGAGATGGACTTTTAGCTGATGAAATTGGCTATTTACCACAACAAACTCAAATACAGAAAGATTTTCCTGCCAGCGTAAAGGAAATTGTTTTATCTGGATGTCAGTCAAGGTGCGGGAGAAGGCCCTTTTATAATAAAGCAGAAAAACAACTTGCAGTAGAAAATATAAAAAAAATGGGAATTACTCATCTGGAAAAACGTTGTTACAGAGAATTATCTGGAGGACAGCAGCAGAGAGTTTTACTGGCAAGAGCTTTATGTGCGACTCAAAAAATGCTTCTTTTAGATGAACCAGTTTCAGGGTTGGATCCTCTGGTAACTGAAGAAATGTATGAGTTAATAGAACAGCTTCACAAAGAAGGAATTACAATCATTATGATTACCCATGATATTGAAGCT
Organism: Treponema sp.; assembly: GCA_024402635.1. Taxonomy (GTDB): domain Bacteria; phylum Spirochaetota; class Spirochaetia; order Treponematales; family Treponemataceae; genus Treponema_D. The sequence goes on from JAKSTJ010000011.1 coordinate 25,181, forward strand.
GCCAGAAAATATAGTACTCACATTCTTGATATTGGTTCAAATATGTTTTTTGGTACTAACAGTCAGTATTTTGCAAAGAAGGAGATATAAAATGATAGAAACTTTAATAAATTATTTTAGTTTTCCTTTTGTAAGATATGCATTTATTGTTGGTGTTTTAATTTCTTTATGTTCATCTTTACTGGGAGTAACACTTGTACTAAAAAGATTTTCTTTTATTGGTGATGGACTTTCTCATGTTGCATTTGGAGCAATGTGTATAGCTGGAATACTTCATGTTTCAAATAATATGTACGTTGTTCTTCCGGTTACAATAATCGCTGCAATTCTTCTATTAAAAACTGGTAAAAATACAAAAATAAAAGGGGATGCTGCTGTTGCAATGATTTCAGTAGGTTCTCTTGCAATTGGTTATTTATTAATGAATATATTTAATACTTCTTCAAATCTTTCTGGAGATGTATGCAGCACTTTGTTCGGATCAACTTCAATTCTTACATTAAAAAAATCTGAAGTCTGGTTGTGTGTTATTCTTTCTGTAGCTGTAATCAGTGCATTTATAATCTTTTATAATAAAATATTTGCAGTTACTTTTGATGAAGATTTTGCCCAGGCAATTGGAACTCACGCTTCTGTGTATAATCTGGTGATTGCTGTTATAATTGCAATTGTTATTGTTCTTGCCATGAATCTTGTAGGTTCTCTTTTAATTTCTGCGCTGGTAATTTTTCCTTCTCTTTCAGCAATGCGGTTATTTAAAAGTTTTAAAACTGTTACAATATGTGCAGCAATTGTTTCTGTTTTATGTTCAATGGCTGGATTAATAGTTTCAATTCTGGCAGGAACTCCAGTTGGTTCTACAGTTGTTGCCGTTGATATAGTTGTTTTTGCAATTTGCTGGATAACTGGAAAATTTAGAGCTTAATTTAAGAGGTTTTGTTTGTGAAAAAATCAGTTGTTTTATTTGGAATAATTTTATTTGCTTTTTCAGCTTGTTCTAAAAATCAGAATGCAAATATTCAGCAGAAAGTTCAGATTCCTACTGTTCAGGATTTAACTCAAAATCAGGGAATTGTTTCAGTTATTCCAACAGAAGAACAATATGTGGAAATGGCTGTAATTCCTTCTCCAGAAGAACTTCTTGCATTAAGTAATGGAGTTGAATGTAAAACTGTTGATGTAGATATGACAAATCTTAGTTCAACAATGCTTTATGCAGAAGTTTTTAATATGGTTATTATGCCGGAAGAATATGAAAATAAAGTTTTGAAGATTAAGGGAAATTTTGCAGTTTACGTAAACAAAGAATCTGGTGAAAGATATTTTTCGGTAATTATTCCAGATGCAACGGCTTGTTGTCAGCAGGGAATAGAATTTGTCTGGGCTGGAAATCATCATTATCCGGAAGATTTTCCAAAAATTGGTCAGGAAATAACTGTAACCGGCTTATATAAAATTATAGATACAGAAAGTGGTTTGCAGTATAACTATATGCAGGTTACAGATTTAGAATTTTAGTTTAATCTCTGGTTAAAATTGATTCAATTTCTCCAATGTACATAACGTGCCAGTCATTATCTTTGTAGCAGGCGTCGATTATACCTTTGGCATTTTCATCAAAACATTCAGCTTTCATTTCCTGAACGTAAAGTTTGCGGCATTTTAATACCAGTCTGGCTTCTTCAAAATATGGAACATTTTCTTCGTGATTAACAGTAAATCCGCATTTTGCAATTTTATCTTCATCACGGCCGCTGATTTTACCACAGTAAGCAAGTTTATCTCTAAAAGATTCTGGTAAAACACATAAACTAAAATGGTCGGTTCCATCAACAAATTCTTTTGTGTAGCGGGATTTTCTTATATAAACAGTAGCAACGTTCTTTCCCCAGAGAATTCCTACTCCTCCCCAGGAAGCAGTCATAGTATTTACTTTACCGTCTTTTTCAGCAGTAATAAGCATCCAGTCTTTTCCGATTAATTTAAACGGATTATCCTGTAATTGTTCAGCATTGATTTTTTTCATAATTTTTCCTCGTTTAGTTTAAATATATAAAAAATTAAAGAATCTGCAAAGGTAGATTTTTTCCAAAATACCAGAACTCTATGATAAAATAAAAAAACAATGAAGAAAATATTCAGATTTGGGCTTATATTTGCTGCTTTTTCAATTTTTTTTGGATGTACAAAAAACGAAGGTTTAGATATGAAGAAAAATTCTTATAACTTGATTATTAATGGTTATGATTGGGGGCCTGCTGCAGATAAACTGATTCTTTCTGTAGAAAAAAGTGTTAAAAAATCTGCACTTAATGTTTCAGATTTTTCTGTTGTAGTAAAAACAGAAGTCTGGGACTGGTCAGTTATGCCACCACGAACAAAAACTGGTGCAGGTAACAGAGAAATTCTTAAAGCTTATTTATGTTCTCAGGATGGAACTGAATTAACAGCGGAAGAAGAAAGTGAGTTTATTGCTCTTGAAATGTCCGTTCATCCAGAAAATCCTTTTTCAAATCCATTTTTCTACGGCAGCGATATGATGAATCACTGGCAGAAGATTTACGATGTATCTGTAAAAAATGAAAAATTACAGATAGATATAAATCAGGAAAACAGAAAAATTTCTCCATTAGCAGATCAGTTTAAAATGGGAAAATCTACCACTGATTCCATCACTTTAAATTATGGCTTTTGGGAACCAGAAAATCATGGTGATAAAACTCCTCTTATTATCTGGCTTCATGGAATGGGAGAAGGGGGGACAGACCCTTATATTGCTTTGTTGGGAAATAAAGTTGTAAATCTTATAACAGATGAGGTTCAGAAATCTTTTGGTTCAGAAGGCGCTTTTGTTTTAGTTCCTCAAGTTGAAGGTTTCTGGATGCAGACAAAACTTGGTTCTACAAATTTTGAAACCTGGGTTTCGGATTCTAATCCTCTTGTTGTTTCTTGTTATACAAAAGCACTTTTTAATTTGATAGATAATTTTGTTAAATCTAATCCTGAAATCGATAAAGATAGAATCTATATTGGTGGTTGTTCAAATGGCGGTTATATGACAATAAATATGCTTTTAGAATATCCCGATTATTTTGCTGCCGCTTATCCGGTTTGTCAGGCTTATCCAGATTCAAAAATAACTGAAGAAAAACTGAATGTTCTTAAAAATCAAAATATCTGGTTTACACAGGCTCTTACAGATAAAACAGTAAATCCTGAAAATTATACAATTCCTACTTATGAACGTTTATGTGCTGCCGGTGCAAAAAATGTACATTTAAGTCTCTGGGATAATGTAGAAGATTTAACCGGACAATTTTTTGGAAAAAATGGAGAAGCCTACGAATATAATGGTCATTTTTCCTGGATTTATACACTAAACAATCAGTGTGCAGAAAATGGCATACAGATTTTTAAATGGCTTAGTGATCAGAAAAAATAGAGAGTGAAATTATGAAAAAGTTTTTATTTTCTTTAATTGGTGCGGCTATCTTTTTTACAGCCTGTACATCAGGAGTTACAATTGCTCCAAAACCAGAATTAAATATATCAACAGATGAAGTTGAACAGATATTATTAAATAGTCCTTATGGATTTTTAGATTATGGTAATTATCAGTTTCCTGCTACATTGTTTCAGAATATTGTTTCTGACTGCAGGATTGAAATAGATTTTTCTCCCGCTGCAGATACAAGTAATACAAGACTTATGTTCAGGGATGGAGACGGGAATTCAGTTTTATTTTCAGATGTAAAAAGACTTCCAGATTTAGAAGACGATGATATCTGGTATATAAAACAGTTTGATGAAGAAACTCAAAAATTCAGAACTAAAATTAAAGTTCCAGATTATAATTCTGAAATTGGTAGAAGAGATTATACTGTAACAATTACACTGGATAATAACGAAATCGATAATTTAAAATCAAAAGGATTAATTTTAGAAGGAAATAATCTTGTTCTGACTAGAGTTTCAATTTATTTTACAAAGAATTTTTATGGAAAAGATTTAACTTTCGCCCAGCAGTATGAACTTTTTAGTGAATACAGAAATTCTATAATTAAAAGCTATTCAGCAAAATATAAAACTCCAATGATTTTTATTACAACGGAAGGTCGTGAAGATGTAAAAAAGAAGGAGTATTACAATTCAATTGTTGATGTAGTTAATTGTGATTCTCAATATAGATTATCAGCTTCTGGTGGTGTAAAAGTAAGGGGAAATTCTACTGCAGATGACAGATGGTCTCCAAATAATAAACCATATAGAATTAAATTTGAAAAGAAACAAAGTATGCTGGGACTCCATGGCGGAGAAAAATACAAAAGCTGGGTACTGTTAAAGGCAGATGGTTTTACACCTATGGATTATTTAGGTTTTAATCTTGCTCACGAAATTTATAAAACCAGTTTTTTTGATTATTATGCATCAGATTGTAAATTTGTTCACGTTTTTATAAATGATGAATATAAAGGTCAATATTTGCTTTGCGAACAGAATCAGGTTCAGCCAGGCCGTGTTGATGTTGATGAAAATAAAACCGGAAATAAATCAAATAAGATTGGTTATATGGTTGAGCTTGATAATTATGTTTGGGAAGATTTAAAAGATAATGCTGGCAGCTGGTTTGGTAAGGATGGACTTTGTCAGCAGGGAAAAGAAGACTTTCATTTTAACTTAAATTATCTTTCTGATAATCCAGAAGATAATATGGAATATGAAGAATGGGGCTATGTTAATACAGGTTTGAAACTTACTGATATAAATAATGAAACCCGAGCTTGTACTGGAGATGCCTATACTTTAAAAAATGATATTTACGATAGAACACAGGTTGAGTTTATTCAAAAATATATGACAAATTTATGGAATATTTGTTATAAGGCTATTGAAAAAAATGAATTCTATAAGTTTGATGAAAATTACGACTTAGTTTCTGCTCCTGAATATACATCTGCAAAACAAACTCTTGAAGCAGTAATTGATCTGGAATCCCTTTGTAACGAAATGATTCTGGAAGAATTAGTCCGGGATAATGATGTAGGTGCTGGAAGTCTTTATATGGCAATTGATTTTTCAAAAAGTGACGGTGAAAAATATCATAAGTTTACATTTGAATGTCCATGGGATTTTAACTGGGGTTATTCTCCAATTGAATATGATAAAGATGGTGGAAAATTCTGGGCAGGAAAAAAACAGTATTTTGCAGGTGCATGGCAGTCATTGTTTATTGGTGATGATAAATATGAACGTTCTTATCCATGGTTTATTTTATTTAATAAAGCTGACTGGTTCAGACAAATGCTCCGGGATAAATGGAATCAAATTGGAAAAGACAATCTCTACAGAGTTTTAAAAAATGTTGATGCCGCTGCTGATTTTGCCTGTAAAGACTTAAATAGAAATGGCGCTCATAACATAACAGATTTTGTCCGTTCAAGAATAGAGTATATGGATAAAAATCTTTGGAAATAATAAAAAAGTGTTAAATAAAACTTCTCATGTTATAATATAGTTCAAGAGGGTAATACTTGAAGAAAAGCATATTAGTTTTATTTACATTTTTTTTATCAGTTTCAGGTCTTTTTAGTGCAGGACAAAAAAATAATTCAGCAGACGATAGCAAAGTAATTTTTAGTGACACTTTCAGCGTTTACAATTGGGAAAAAAATTATTTAGTTCCATCTGAATCTTTTTTCGAGTTAAAGCCAGGTTCTAAGATTGAATTTATTTTTCAACCTGCCGTTAATACAACTTATACCAGAGTTTTTCTTCTTGATTCAAACTGGAATAATTATTTATTTTCAAATGTTGTCTGTACTCCAGATTCTACATACGTGAAACAGGAACAAACTGATGAAAAAACTAATGAGAAAAAATGGGTTACTAAAATTTCAGTTCCTGACTATGATTATGAAAATGATGCTTGTTATACAGTAACAATTACCTTAAATGAAAGAGAAATAATGCATCTTAAGCAAAATGGACTTTTATTTTGCGGGAATAATTTTACTTTACGAAGAATAGAATTACTTTATGAAAATAAGAAGTCATCTAAAAATAAAAACTCTGTTATTCAGAATTATTCAGAAATTTATGATGTTCCGATTATTTCCATCACAACAAAAAATGGCAATTCATTAACAAAAGAAAATTACGAAAAATCAAAAATTGTTGTTACAAATTGTGATAAAAAATATAAATTGTCTGTTTCAGGGCAGGCAAAAGTACGGGGCAATTCCACTGCCGATGACAAATGGGCACCAAAGCAAAAACCTTTACGATTAAAATTTGACAAAAGGCAGAATGTTCTTGGACTTCATGGTGGTAAAAAATATAACAGTTGGGTTTTGTTAAGGGCAGAACATTTTGGTCCTTCCGATTATGTAGGATTTAAATTGGCTCACGAAATTTATAAAACCAGTAAATATAATTATTATGCTTCGGATTGTGCTTTTGTTCATGTTTTTATAAATGATGAATATCAGGGACAATATTTGTTGTGTGAGCAGAATCAAATAGAATCCGATAGAATTGATATAGATACAAATCCATTCAGATCTAAAAGCAATAAAATCGGTTATATGATTGAACTGGATAATTATTCCTGGGATGATTTAAAAGATAATGCAGGCCGCTGGTTTGGCAATGATGGTCTTTGTCAGCAGGGAAGGGAAGAATATCATTTTACATTAAAATATTTATCTGACAAACCAAGTGAAAATATTAAATTTATGGTCTGGGGATATGAACAGACTGGCTTAAAATTAAAAGATATAAATGGTGAAGCCCGAGGTTGTCCTGCAGATGATTACAGTCTAAAAAGTTCTATTTATTCTGATTCGCAGGTCGAATTTATTCAAAAATATATGACCAATCTTTGGGCAATTTGTTATAGAGCAATTGAAAGAAATGAATTTTATAAGTTTGATTCAAAATACAATCTGGTAAAGGCTCCCGAATATAAAACTGCAAAACAGACTATTGATGCAGTAATTGATCTGGAATCTCTTTGTAATGAAATGATTCTGGAAGAACTGGTCCGTGATAATGATGTAGGTGCTGGAAGTCTTTATATGGCAATCGATTTTACTAAGAAGCCGGGCGAAAAATATCATAAGTTTACATTTGAATGTCCCTGGGATTTTAACTGGGGTTATTCGCCAATTGAAAATGATAATGATGGTGGAAAATACTGGAAAAATAAAAAACAGTATTTTGCCGGCGGATGGCAATCTCTAAATATTCTGGATGATGCAGAACGTTCTTATCCATGGTTCATTTTATTTAATAATGCTCCATGGTTCAGAAAAATGCTTCGGGAAAAATGGAATGAAATTGGAAAAGACAATCTGCTGGCGGTGTTAAATTCTGCTGATAACGAAGTAAAGTCTGCCTCTTTAGATTTAGGCGGTGGTGATGGAAAGTATATTACCGATTTTGTACGAAACCGAATTGAATATATAGAAAAGAATTTGTGGAAATAAAAAAAACGACTGCCTTTCTAGATTAATTGGAAGACAGTCGTTTTTTTTTAGTATAATTAATTATTAGAGTGGAATGTTTCCGTGTTTTTTAGGAACAACATCCATTGCAACTTTAGATTCAAGAACTTCAAGACTTGCAACAATTCTGCATCTTGTTTCACTTGGATCAATAACTTCAGAAATGTAACCACGGCGAGCTGCGATTTTTGGAGTCATAATTTCAGTTTTATATTCTTCAGATTTCTGTGCAATTTCCTGAGCTTTAGAAGGATCTTTTAATTCTTTTGCATAAAGAACACCAATAGCACCTTCTGCACCCATTACTGCAATTTCAGCTTTTGGCCATGCATATACAAAATCAGCTCCAAGATGTTTTGAACACATTGCAATATAAGCACCACCGTAAGCTTTTCTTGTAATGATTGTAATTTTAGGAACACTTGCTTCAGAGTAAGCATAAAGAACTTTTGCACCGTGACGAATAATACCTTTCTGTTCTTCCTGTGGACCTGGAATGAATCCTGGAACATCAACAAAGTTTAAGAGAGGAATGTTGAAACAGTCACAATAACGTACATGACGTGCAATTTTATCAGAAGCATCACAGTTTAATACACCACCAAATCCCATTGGATTGTTTCCGATAATACCAACTGTTTTTCCTTCAACTCTGGCAAAACCTGTTACAGCATTCATAGAGTATTCCTGCATTACTTCAAAGAAGGAATCATCATCAACAACACTGTTAATAACAGTGCGCATGTCGTAACCTTTTTTACTTTCTTCTGGAAGAATTGTATTAATTGCATCCAGTTTCTTTTCGTCAAATTTGAAATTTGGTACTACCTTTGTTCCGAAAATTCCACGTTTTGCTGCTGATTTTGGTTCAAATGGTTCTGTATCACCGTAATAGTGAGGAATGTAATCAAGAAGCTTACGAACATTTTCATAACAAGATGCTTCATCATTACATCTCCAGTGAGCAACACCTGATTTCTGAGAATGAATTGCAGCACCACCAAGATCTTCTTCAGAAATGTCCATGAACATAACCTGTTTTACAACTTTTGGTCCTGTAATAAACATCTGAGAAATCTTATCTACAGTGAAAATAAAATCAGTAAGACCTGGAGAATAAACTGCACCACCGGCACAAGGTCCTACAATAATAGAAATCTGTGGAATGCTTCCAGATGCACGAACATTCTGTTTAAAAATATCACCATAACCGCTAAGTGCATCAACACCTTCCTGAATACGTGCTCCACCAGAATCGTTAAGACCAATAACAGGACATCTTGCCTGGATTGCCATATCTATTACTTCAGCAATTTTTTTACCATGCATATTTCCAAGAGTACCACCCTGAACTGTAAAGTCCTGAGCATAAATTGCAACTTTGCGACCGTTTATTTTTCCAAAACCTGTAATTACACCGTCGTATGGAAGATCTTTTTTATCCATACCAAAGCTTGTACAGTTGTGGCGAACTCCTGAATAAATTTCTTTGAAAGAATCTTTATCACAAAGAGCGTTGATTCTTTCAATTGCATGAAGTTTTCCTTTTAAATGCTGTTTTTCAATATTGTATTCCATTTTAATAACCTCATTTGCCGTCATATCTTCCGGCTTTCCATTTATATAAAATAATATTAGTTTGTATGCAAAATGTCAATATGACACTTTTTATCATTTTGTCAGATTAAAAAAATATTTCTTACATTTGGGACAGAGTAAATTGTAAGATATACAAAGAGTGTGACATTAGGGACAGAGCAAACTTGTTTATTGTAAAACCTGTTGCATTTCATTAAAATATAATTTACTACTCGCGCTCAAACGGGTGGAATATCTCACTAATATTGAGAAAAGAGGAATTATATGGAAAACATTAAAGAAGTTCGTGTTCGTTATGCTCCATCTCCAACTGGAATGCAGCACATTGGTGGTGTTCGTACAGCTTTGTTCAACTATTTGTACGCAAAATCAAAAGGTGGAAAATTTATTCTTCGTTTGGAAGATACAGACCGTACTCGTTACGATGAAAAGTATGTAAAGAATCTTTACGACACAATGGAATGGCTGGGAATTGACTGGGACGAAGGTGGTTCAAAAGGTGGTGAATATGGTCCTTATGTTCAGAGTGAACGTTTTGAACTTTATAAAGAATATGCAAATAAATTAATCGAAAATGGAGAAGCTTATTACTGTTTCTGTGATGCTGAACGATTGGATCGTATCCGTAAAATTCAGACTGAAAATAAAATGGCTCCTGGTTATGACAGAAACTGCCGCCATCTTACTCCAGAAGAAGTAAAAGCTAATCTTGATGCTGGAAAACCTTATGTAATTCGTCTTAAGGTTCCAATGGAAGGAGAAACAAAATTCTCTGACCACATTTTAGGCGACATTGTATGGAAGAACGAAGATATTTCTCCAGATCCAGTTTTATTAAAGTCTGACGGATTCCCAACTTATCATTTGGCTAACATTGTAGATGACCACATGATGAACATTTCTCATGTAATGCGTGCTCAGGAATGGATTCCTTCAACACCACTTCACGTTCAGATGTATAAATCATTTGGCTGGGAACATCCTGAATTCTGCCACTTGCCAATGGTAAATGGTTCTGATGGTAAAAAACTTTCTAAACGCCACGGTTCAACTTCTTTGAATGAATTCCGTGCCCGCGGTTATTTACCAAAAGCAATTGTAAACTATGTTGCAATGCTTGGTTGTTCTTATGTTGAAGGTCAGGAATTCTATACTCTTGAAGAACTTGCTAAAAACTTTAAGCTTGAACACTTGAATAAAGCTCCTGCTGTATTTGACTATAAAAAACTTGAATACTACAACGGAAACTACATCCGCCAGATGAGTGCAGAAGAACTTTACAAATGGACACTTCCATTCATCACAGGAACTGGAGATGCTACTTTAGAAATCAATCCAGAAAATCCTCAGCCAAAACCAAATGTTGGTCCTGAATTCTCTGGTGTTGCTCTTGGTGAAGATGGTCGTCCATACTGTGTTGATAAGTCTATGAACATGAGCACAGAAGATGTTGAAAAAACATTGCTTGGTTTAATGCCACTTATTCAGGAACGTCTTAAGTTCTTAACAGAAGCAGCTGAAATGGTTAAATTTATGTTTACAGAACCAGCTGTTCCTCCTGCAGATCAGATTATTCCTAAAAAAATCGATCTTGCTAAGACAAAAGAAGTTCTTGAAGCAGCAAAAGATTATGTTGTAAAAGTTTTTGAATTAGATCACGAAGGTGCTGAAGCTCTTGCAAAAGAAAAAGCCGAAGCTCTTGGAATTAAACTTGGTGACTTTATGATGCCAATCCGTATGGCCGTTACAGGAAGCCGTGTTTCTCCTCCATTAATTGGTTCAATCTTAGTTCTTGGTAAAGAAAAATGTTTGGCAAGAATCGAAAAAACTTTGGCTGCTTTATAGAAAAATATTTTGACTTTTTTTTATAAAATGGTCCAAAATTGAAAATAAAATGCATATTCCTTATAGATATATTAAATTTATAAGGAGTATGCATGGCTTTTCCAAATAGAAAATACAAAGATACAATTTTTACAGCGTTGTTTGGTGAAAATAAGGAAAATTTTTTATCCCTTTATAACGCTCTTAATAACACAAATCTAAAACCTGAAGACACAATCATTCAAAGAAGAATAATTCCACAAACTGTTTATCATACTTATAATAATGATATTTCAATGCTCGTTAATAATAAGCTGATTGTGATGATTGAACATCAGTCTACAATCAATGAAAATATCCCTTTTAGATTTTTAGAATACGTGACAAGAATTTACGAGGGATTAGTAGAAAGTGATGATAGATATAAGAAAAAAATAATTCCTTTACCAAAACCAGAGTTTTATGTATTTTACAATGGATTAGATGATTATCCAAATAATAAAATATTGTATTTATCTGATGCGTTTAATAAAAATTCAGGCGAGCAGGCTTTAGAATTAAAAGTTTTAGTAAAAAATATTACTTTTTCAAATAATAGCAAAAGTGATTTGAAAATAATTGAAGGGTGTACTATATTAAAAGAGTATTGCCAGTTTGTTGAATTAGTCAGAGGCAATGGAAAAGGCAAACGGAGTTTTAGAAAGGCAATTGATACAGCCATAAAAAATGATATTCTTCGCGATTTTCTGTTAGAAAATTCCAGGGAGGTTATGAATATGTTATGTGCCAGATATAGTTATAGAAAAGAAATGAAAGTTGCCCGCCAGGAAGCAAGAGAAGATGGATTAGAAGAAGGCAGAGCTGAAGGTAGAGTTGAAGGCAGAGAAGAAGGACTGATAGAGGGCAGAAGTTCTGTCGCCTTATCAATGAAGTTGGCCGGCGAATCTATTGATAAAATAAAATTGTACACTGGTCTGTCAGAAAAGGAAATTAATTTATTAAAATAATATTATATATATGAAAATGGGGTATAAAATGGAATACACAATTAAAGCTTTTACAATGGAACGTCTTAAGATTCGTAAAGATGATCCTGTTCGTTCAAATATTTTGTTAATGCTTGCAGATGCTGTAAAAAGAGTTGCTGTAATTGATGAACGTCGTACAGAAACAGAAGCAGATTTTAAAAAAGCTGCATTAAAAATGTATCAGGAAACACAGAATACAATTGCTGAATATAAGAAAGGTGGAGCAGATACTTCTGAACTTGAAGCTGAATTAAAAGTTTTAGAAGAATTTCTTCCAAAAATGATGTCTGCAGAAGAAATGGAAGCTGCTGCAAAACAGGCAATTGAAGCAATGCCAGAAGCTGACCGTGTTCTTAAAAACATAATGCCAAAACTTAAAGAAATCGAAGGTTTTGACATGAAGCAGGCAAAAGCTATTGTTGAAAAGATTCTTGGCTAGAAGCGTCGTAGGATTTACTATATGACAGAATAAAAAAGACTTTGTACCAAAAATGGAACAAAGTCTTTTTTTTGTTAGAAATAAATAAAAACTAAATCAATATAGTTAATTTATTTGAACACAGTTGTTGAAAAAACTGAAGATTATTCAGTGATACTTTCAAGAATTTGCAAGTCATCAGTTTTGATGTTTGCTTCCTGTTCATCTCCGCCGTTAAATTGTAAATACTTTCGGCTGCCAATAAGAATACTATGATCATTTTCACCATCATCTTCAATAGAATCTGTTTTCATAGGAACAACAATTGATTCATCAAAAATAAATTTTCCTGATTGGATAGAAATAGTTTTATCTGCTTTAATACCATGTCTGAAATTCTTAAAAGTTACAGTTACAACTTTATCGCTTGTTTTTACTTCTAAAGCATTGCAATTAATTGCGGAACCTTCTGTGTTTGTTCCAGAAATTTCGTGTGTTCCTGAACCTTTAATCTGTATATCATCAGCTTTAATTCCATGGAATAAAGAACTGTTTATTGTTAAATTTCCACTACCACCAAGTTCAACTTTCTTATCACAAGTGATTGCCCCTATTTTTTCGTCAGAAGAACCTGTTACAGAAATTGAGTTATTTGTTTTTTTACCAGCTTTTATTTCAATCTTTTTTTCGCCATAAATTGCAGGTGCGTTTGTATTTGTAAGGGTTACATTATTGAGATTTAATACAGAACCTTTTGTTTTATTAATGATTTGTCCATTAAAAGTTCCTTCTAAATCGTATTCAGGAGCATCAGGTTCTGTTCCATCGGGATTTAATGTGTCTACATCAACTTTTGAAATTAAAATTATTTCTTTATCAGATGATTTATAGATTCTGTCTGTGTCACCTTTTGCTGTAATTTTAAAATCACCGATTGTAATTTCTTTAACTCCATTTGCATAAATCGGATCTTCAGGTTCTGAAGGAACATTATTTACACAAGAAGAAAGGATTGCCATTGTTAAAATAGAGAGTGATAAAAGTTTGATTAATTTCTTCATATTATACCTCGCTTATTCGTTTATTATAAATGGAGTTTTTTTATTTGTCACGAAATCTTTTTTTGAATAAAACAGGGGACAGTTCTTTTTTTACCTTTAAAGAATAACTTTTTCATAGTAAAATAGTTATCTATCACATTTTAATTAATTTGGATGTAATTTGTATGGAAAAGAAAGAAAAAGTTGAAAAATTTCCTAGAATGCCAAAAGTTTGGGAAGCTGTTATTGTACTTGGAATTTTGATTGCCTGTCTTGCGGTTGGAATTATTGTTTATCATGTAGATCCTCATGTTCCAATGCTTTTAGGTGTTGCTGCTGCGGCAATTATGGCAAAAATTTTAGGATATCATTGGGAACAGATTGAAAGTTTTATGATAAAAGGTATTTCAAAAGCTATGCAATCTATTATTATTCTTGTAATTATTGGTGTTTTGATTGGTGTATGGTTAAATGCCGGTGTTGTTCCTTCAATGATTTATTATGGTCTTAAAATTCTTAAACCTGAAATTTTCTTTGTTGCTACAGTGTTGATTTGTTCTATTACAGCTCTTGCAACTGGTACTTCCTGGGGAACAATGGGAACTATGGGTGTTGCATTAATGGGAATTGGTTTTGGACTTGGATTAAATCCTGCTATTACAGCTGGTGCAATTATTTCTGGTTCATATTTTGGTGATAAAATGTCTCCTCTTTCAGATACAACAAATCTTGCTCCTGCAATGTCTGGAACTGATATTATGAGTCACATTAAATTTATGATTTTACCAACTGTAATTGTTTACGTAATAACACTTGTTTTCTTTGGAATTATTGGTTTTGTTATGTCTACTGGTGGTGATGCAGATGTAAGTAAAGTTAATGAACTTCAGGACTCTCTTTCTTCAATGTTTAACATTAATCCGGTTTTACTTTTACCTCCAGTTATTGTAATTGTTGCAGTTGCTCTTAAAGTTCCTGCAATCCCTGGAATTACAATTGGTATTGTATGCGGTGTAATTGTTGGTATGATTTTCCAGCCTGGTTGTTCCTTTGGTTCTTTCTTTGAATGTGGAATGAATGGTTTTAGCTGCGAATCTGGAATCTCTGAAATTGATGAACTTTTGAATAAAGGTGGGTTAATGAATATGACCTTCTCAATTTCAATGACAATTATTGCTATGATGTTTGGTGGAATTATGGAAGAAACTCATCAGCTGGAAGTTATTGTTAATAAACTTAAGAAAATTGTTAAATCTCCAGCTGGTCTTGTTACTCTTACTGAAGTTACATCTGTTGTTTCAAATGCAACAATGCCTGAACAGTATATTTCTCTTGTTGTTCCTGGTCGTATGTATTCGGAAGAATATAAGAAAATGGGATTACATCCAACAACACTTTCAAATGCATTGGAAAGTTCTGGAACTGTAACTAGTGCTTTGATTCCATGGAATACTTGTGGCGTATTTATTACATCAACTTTAGGAATTTCAGCTGCTCAATATGCTCCATGGGCTGTCTTTAACTGGATAATGCCAATAGCTTGTATAATTCTTGCTTTCCTTGGAATTACAGTTGCTGATAAAGATGGTGTGCGCCTTTTAAAAAAGAAGAGACTTGCTAAGAAATCTGCTTAGTTTTATTTATATTAAAAAAATTAAAAATAATTAAAAAATAAGAGAAAACTACTATAATTTTTTTAGCAAAAGCTATATATTTTCTATTAAATAAAAAAATACTAAACAAAAGTTAGGAGCAAAGGAGAATAAAATGAAAGAATTATCAGATATGATGAGTTTCCGTCCTAGCGTTAAAGTTGTTGACGCTACTTTAAGAGATGGTGGACTTGTTAACGACTTTTATTTCCCAGAAGGTTTTGAAAAAGCACTTTATGAAGCAAATCTTAAAGCTGGTGTAGATATCATGGAATTTGGTTATAAAGCCGACAAAGATTTGTTTGATGTTGATAAATTTGGTCCATGTAAATTCTGTGATGATGATTTTATTCGCAGCATTGTTGGTGAAAATAACACAGATTTGAAAATTGCTGCAATGGCTGATGTTGGTCGTTGTAATTATAAACGTGATATTATTGAAAAAGCTGAAAGCCCAATTGATATTATCCGTGTTGCAACTTATTTAAATCAGATTCCTGCTGCAATCGATGTAATCGAAGATTGTACAAAAAAAGGTTATCAGACAAGTTGTAATATTATGGCTCTTTCAACAGGTCAGGAAAGTGATATTAAAGTTGCTTTAGATCTTCTTGGAAAATCACCAGTTGATATTCTTTACATTGTAGACAGCTACGGTGCAATTTATCCTGAAGAAATGGCACGGGTATGTGACATGTTTGGCGAATTTGCTGCTAAATACAATAAAAAAATTGGTATTCATGCTCACGATAACCAGAAACTTGCTTTTGCTAATACAATCGAATGTGTTGGTGATGGTGTAGATTATCTTGATGCAACATACATGTCTATGGGTCGTGGTGCTGGAAACTGTGCAATGGAATCTTTACTTGGATTCTTAACAAATCCTAAATACAACATTTATCCTGTAATTAAATTCATTGAAGAATATATGAAACCAATGAAAGAAAAAGGTGTTGTTTGGGGATATGATTTACAGTATCTTTTGACTGGTGTTATGAATCAACATCCTAGAACCGCAATTGCATTTACTAAAGAAAAGAGAAAAGATTATACAAACTTCTATAAAGAAATTACTTCTCAGGAATAATTTAATTAGATAAAAATAAGAAAACTTCAGGTCGTTAGGTCTGAAGTTTTTTTTGCTCTGTCCCTTTTGTCATATCTGATTTATTTTTGATTTCACACAGTTTCTTTTTTCTTGTATAATAAAATCTATGAAAAAGAAAACCATTACATCAATCATCACTGGAATTGTTATAATTTCAATATTTATAGCAACAATTATGTTTTTTAAAGACAGAATGTATTTGTTTAAAGATGTAAATGCCTTTAAAGAATATGTACTCGGGTTTGGAAACTGGAGCGTTCCTGTATTTTTGCTTTTACAAGTTTTACAGGTTGTTGTATTTTTTATTCCTGGAGAATTGGTTCAGATTGCTGCCGGATACATTTTTGGTCCTTGGTGGGGATTTGTTCTTTGTATTGTAGGAAGTGCAATTGGTGGAATTATAAACTTTATAATTGGTATGATTTTAGGTCGTCCTTTTGTAGAAAAACTTATGAGCAAAAAGGATAACTGGATTATAGAAAAACTTACCGCTATTAATGAAGGAAAAAATCATAAG
Source organism: Treponema sp. (assembly GCA_024402635.1). Lineage (GTDB taxonomy): Bacteria > Spirochaetota > Spirochaetia > Treponematales > Treponemataceae > Treponema_D. The sequence goes on from JAKSTJ010000011.1 coordinate 41,875, forward strand.
AAAAGATTATATGGAGCAATTTTTCTTTTCTATTTGATTCCTGGTATTCCAAAAGATGTTTTAGGATATATTTGTGGAATTACAAGTGCTAAGTTTATCTGGTATTTTGTTCTATCAAATCTTGCCAGAGTTCCTGCAATGCTTCTTTCTACAATTTTTGGTAATGAAATCAGTAATGCAAACTGGCCTTTACTTATAATTATTGCTGTTGTTGTAGCGATTATTTGTGTATTAAGTTTCTTCTATGTAAAAAAACTAAAGGCAAAAACAATTGATAAAAAAGAAACTGTAGAAAAGAAAGACGAAACTGTTAAACAGGATGATGAACCAGCAGAAAAGAAAGATGAAGTTGTGATACAGAAAGACGAGACGGTAGAAGAGAAAGATGAGACTTCCGTTGAAGAATAAAATTTATAGTTAAACAAAAAAGGTTGTTCCTTGGAATTTTTTGTTTCTAAAGAACAACCTTTTTTTTATTTAATTAATATTATTAGATGCAATCAAAGCGTTCAACTTCTTTGTCGTAATCAATACCTTCAATATCAAAACCGCTTGTTGCAAGGAAATCATGACGGTATCCAACAAAATCACCAAGTTCTGCAATATTTTCTGCTGTAACCTGTGGCATGATTTTGTCAACTTCAGCCTGAACTTTAGGATCCATTTCCCAGTCATCAATTCTGATTCTGTTTTCTGAATCAACTGGTACTGCTGCATCACCATTTTCATTTTTAATGTAAAGTCTTTCAGCAAAAAGACGGTTAATCTGTTCAATACAACCTTCGTGAGATCCCTGAGCTTTCATTACCTTGAATAAAACTGAAAGATACAATGGAATGATTGGGATTACAGCTGATGAACGAGTAACAAGTCCTTTATTTACTGAAACAAATGCCTGTCCACCCATTTCGCTAAGAGTGTTACGAATAGTTTCTGCTCTAGCTTCAAGATCAACTTTTGCCATACCAATTGTTCCTGTTCTATAAATAGCCTGTGAAACTTCTGGTCCAATATATGAATAGGCAACTGTCATACAACCTTGATTAAGAACGTCTGCCTTTTTAAGCTGATTAATCCAGCGTTCCCAGTCTTCACCGCCCATTACTTTTACAGTATTTGCGATTTCTTCTTCAGTTGCAGCTGTTGCTGTAATTTCTTTCATTTCTCCAGTCATTGTATCAAAAGTTACACCAGAAAAATCTTTTCCAATTGGTTTAATTACTGATTTATATAAAACTTTTGTATCTGGATCTGTACGAACTGGGCTTGCAAGAGAGTAAACTACAAGGTCAAACTTCATGTTGTTTTCTTTTGCTTTATTAATTACTTCAGCTTTTATTTCATCAGAAAAAGCGTCTCCATCGATTGTGTATGAAAATAAACCTGCTTTTTTTGCTTCTGCATCAAATGCAAGATTATTGTACCATCCTGGAGTTCCGAATTTCTTTTCTGTACCAGCTTTTTCGAATGATACACCGATTGTTGCTGCATCGTAAGCAAATGCTGCAGAAATTCTACTTGCAAGACCATAACCGTTGGAACATCCAAGTACAAGTACATTTTTAACAGGACGATGTGTTCCTGAAAGTTTAGCAGCTTTTTCTTTCTGCTGTTTTGTATATTCAATCTGGTCAAGAACTGCTTTCTTACATCCCTGAGGATGTGCGTTTAAACAAATATTGCTTCTTACCATTGGTGTCATAATGTTATTCCTCCTGAAAAAGATTTTCAGATTTTTAAATTGTTTTTATTTTTAGTTGGCTTTGCCAACTAAACCCATGCGTCGCTTTGCTCCGCTTTGTGCATGGAAATTTATTTAACTTAGTTGGCTTTGCCAACTAAACACATGCGTCGCTTTGCTCCGCTTTGTGTATGGAAATTTATTTATCATTAGTTGGCTTTGCCAACTAAACACATCCATTCGGCTTCGGCAGCGAGGGTGTCGCCTACGTATGCTTTTCCTGACTGTTTAATCATCTGTTTAGAAACACGTAAGTTTGTAATTTCCATTCTAACTTTATCGTTTGGTCTTACCTGATTACGGAATTTAACTTTATCTACAGTTGCAAGGAAAAACAAACTTCCTTCTTCAAATGTTTTCTGGTAACTTAATGCTGCACCACCAGCCTGTGCCATTGTTTCTACAAGAATAACGCCTGGTACAACTGGATATTCAGGAAAGTGACCTTTAAAGAAGAATTCATCTTCTGTGAATATATGTTCACTTACAGAACCATTTTCATCTGCAGAAATAATTTCGTCTACAAAGAGAAAAGGTTTTCTGTGTGGTAATAAACTTTCAATATCTTTTGTAACATTCATAATTGCTCCTTAAAAAAATAAATGAACTTGATTCGATATCTTTTCAGGATTTCAAATCAAGTTCTGTCTGAAAGAATTAGATTTTTTTGAAAATTACAACACCGTTGTGACCACCAAATCCTAAAGAACCTGATGCTACACATTTGATTTCACCATCAGCTTTCTGTGCTTTGTTTGGTACATAGTCCAAATCACAACCTGCTTCTAAGTCTGGATTATCAAGATTGATTGTTGGTGGGTAAATACCATCCTGCATTGCTTTAATAGAAATCATAGCTTCTAAAGCACCTGCAGCACCAAGACAGTGACCAGTCATAGATTTTGTTGAAGAAACCTTCATTTTGTATGCGTGATCACCTAAAGCTTTCTTAAGCATTGCTGTTTCAGAAGAGTCATTGATGTGTGTTGAAGTTCCGTGTGCATTATAGTACTGGAGATCTTCAGGTTTAATTTCTGCATCCTGTAAAGCTAATGTTACAGCTTTAGCACCACCATTTCCTTCTGGATCAGGGCTTGTAATATGATATGCATCAGATGTTCCACCAAAACCTGCAAATTCACAGTAGATTTTTGCTCCACGAGCTTTTGCATGTTCATATTCTTCAAGAATGAGGATTGTAGAACCTTCACCCATAATAAATCCTTCACGGTCTTTATCAAATGGACGGCTAGCTTTTGTAGGATTGTTGTTATAAGAAGCAGCTAATGTTTTCAATACAGAGAATGCACCAATTGCGAATCCTGTAACTGAAGCTTCTGTACCACCAGCAATACACATATCAACACGACCAGAACGAATCTGATCCAATGCAAGTCCAAGAGCATCTGTTGAAGAAGCACAAGCTGTCTGTAATGTCCATGAAACTCCGTGAATTCCAAGAAGCATTGAAACGTTTCCTGCACCTTCATTTCCAATTAACATAGGAATTGATAAAGGTGGAATACGTGATGGACCAGCTTCGAAGTATTTTTTCATTGAGTTTTCTGTTACTTCAAAACCACCAATACCACAACCAAGAACAATTGAAGTTCTGTCGCTGTCGATTGTTTCTTTTGTAAGTCCTGCATCAGCAACAGCCTGTGTTGCAGCTACAGCAGCAAACTGTGTAAAACGAGCCATTTTTCTAGCTTCTTTTTTATCAATCCACTGAGAAACGTCTAAATTTTTAACTTCACCAGCAATTTTTACATCAAAGTTTGTTGTATCAAATGCTGTAATGTTTGCAATACCACTGCGGCCTGCTTTAATTCCTTCCCAAGTTTCTTCTACTGTATTACCAAGTGGACTTACACAACCAAGTCCTGTTACTACTACTCTTCGTTTCATTTTTAGCTCCTATTTTATGTAATTAATTTTAGAATGTTTAACAGCCCATACCGGGCTCGATAAATCTCGCCCCCTGCATTTTTCGATGAACCTAAAATAACCCTGTCGGCTTATTTTTTAACGGTTCTTCGATTAAAGCAATCAACACCAATTACCTGGCCGGTTCGGCCTAACAGCCCATACCACCATCTACGCCAATTATTTGACCGGTGATGTATGTTGACATATCGCTTGCTAAGAATACTGCTGTATTGGCAATATCTTCTGGAAGACCAGCTCTCTTTAATGGAACTGAATCTATCATTGCTTTCTGCAAATCTTCTGGTAAGGCACCTGTCATATCTGTCTGAATGAATCCAGGAGCAATTGCATTTACACGAACGCCTCTTGAACCTGTTTCTTTTGCAAGACTTTTTGTAAGACCGATTAATCCTGCTTTACTTGCAGCATAATTTACCTGACCACCCTGTCCATGAACTCCAACGATGCTGGACATATTAATGATTGAACCTTTTCTCTGACGAATCATGTCTGATGAAATAATCTGACTTGCAAGGAATGCACTTGTAAGATTGATGTCTAAAACATTTGTAAAATCTTCCTTTTTCATTCTGAAAGAAAGACCATCTTTTGTAATTCCTGCATTGTTTACTAAAACATCAAAACTTCCTGCTTCTTTTAATGCAGCTTTGATTGTTTCCTGCCAAACTTCTGCATCGCCTGCATTAGCATACATTTCAACAAAAGTTACACCATTTTCTTTAGCGAGTGCTTCTAATTCTTCTTTTGCTGCAGATGGTTTTGTACAGATTCCCCATACACAAGCACCTTCACTTAAGAATTTTTTTGCTATTTCTTTACCAATTCCTCTAGAAGAACCAGTAACTAAAGCTTTTTTACCCTGTAATAACATTTTATTCTCCTAAAATTGCACTAGCATTCTGACATGAAATATGATCAGCAAATCCTGAGTCTCTCCATAAACCGCTTAATACAGTTCCTGGTCCAACTTCAAGAATGTTACAATTTGAAGCACAATTTTCGTTTTTATAATCTATAATATTTGCAATTTCAGCTTCTTCACTAAGCCATCTAACTGGATTTGTAAAGTGTTTAACTGCAAGAGCTTTTGCTTCTTCACCTGTTAAAATCTGTTTACCTGTTACATTTGAAAAAAGAGTTTTTACTGGATTAGAGAATGTCATTTTTTCAAGAACTTCTGCGAACTCTTTTCCTGACTGTTCCATAAGAGGGGAGTGGAATGGTCCTGCAACCTTTAATTTAACAAAACGTCTGCATCCTGCTGCAACAAACAAAGGTTCTGCTTTTTCAAGACCTTCAGCTGTTCCGGAAATTACAGTCTGTTTAATACTGTTAAGATTTGCTCCAAATGCGATTCCCTGATCTGCTAATGGCTGAACAATTTCAAGAACTTTTTCTACTGGAAGTCCAAGTACTGCTGCCATACCAGGTTCACGTCCTGCGCTGGCTGCTGCAAGAGCTTCACAGTTTTTCTGCATGATTTTTCCACGCTGTGCAACAAGTTTGATTGTATCTTCAAAAGAAAGAACACCAGCTGTACAAAGTGCTGAAAATTCTCCTAAAGAGAAACCTGCACAAATATCAGCTTCAATATTTTTTTCTTTTAATACATTTACTAAAGCTAAAGAGGCTGTAGTAATTGCAAGCTGATTTCTATCACTTCTTGCTAATTCTGCATCTTCTGTTTCCCATAAATATTCAGAAACTTTTTCTCCAGAAATTTCTTCAACAGCTTTTACTGTATTCATAGCTACTGGAAATTTCTCACAAATATCAAGTAACATTCCTTTTTTCTGAGCTCCCTGTCCAGGAAACAAAAATACGTTTTTCATTAATAAATCCTCATAATTTTTTAACTTTTTTGCTGAAGTTTTTTTCAGCAAACTTTTTTAGAATCTGAATACTGTTCCTGCCCAGGTTAATCCGGCACCAAAGGCTGCTGAAACAATAACGGTTCCTTTTTTTATTTTTCCCTGATTTTTTAAATCAGTAAGAGCAATTGGAATTGATGCGGAAGATGTATTTCCGTATTCTCTCATTGCACAAATAAATTTTTCAAATCCAAATCCAAGTCTTTTTGCTGCTGCACTTAAAATTCTTTCATTTGCCTGATGACAAACAAAATAGTCAACATCGGATTCTGAAAGATTTTCTTTTTCCATAATATCTTTTATTGACTTAGACATAGCCCCAACTGCAAAGTTGTATACAGCATGACCATCCATTTTTAAAAATCCATCTGCTGGATCCAAAAACAGTGATTTATCTCCTGTTCCATCAGAACCTGAAACAAAAGCTCCTATTCCTGGTTTTCCTTCTTCAGTTCTTTCCAGTAAAAAGGCTCCGGCCCCATCACCAAAAAGTACACAAGTTGATCTGTCTGTCCAGTCGCTGATTTTAGAAAGAATTTCGGAACCGCAAACAATTCCGTATTTCCATCCGTTTAATTCCATCATAGCAACGGCAGTGTTCACACCGTATAAAAATCCAGAACATGCAGCTGTTATATCAAAACATGTTGCATTAACAGCTTTAAGTTCTTTCTGCATTACACAGGCTGTAGAAGGAAATCCTGCATATGCGGAAGTTGTAGTTGAACATATTAAAAGATTAATATCTTCAGCTTTAACATCAGTTTCTTTAAGAGTTTCTAGACAAGCTTTTACACCTAAAGAAACGACGTTTTCATTTTCACCGACAATGTATCTTGCACCAATGCCAGTGTGAGACCGGATCCATTCGTCACTGGTCTCAAGTTCTTTTGGAAGGTCATCATTAGATACTCTTTTCTGTGGAAGAGCCTTTCCAATAGAACGAATTATTACTGGCATAATTCACCTTTAATGAAGTTGTAAGCATCACCTACTGTTTCGAATTCGTTTGCTTTTTCATCTGGAATGTGAACGCCAAGTTCTTCTTCAATAGCATAAATTAATTCATAAGTATCAAGGCTGTCTGCTTCCAAGTCAGTTCTGAAGTTAGCTTCCATTGTTACTTTTGAAGCTTCTACTTCAAGTTTTTCTACTACTAAGTTCTGTAATTTTCCGAATAAATCTTCCATTTCTTTCCTCTTTTTTATTTAATTTGACAGAATGACAAAAAGTATTGTAAATGTCATTTTGATAATTTAAGAATATATTAAGTGAATGGAGTTGTCAATAATAAAAAAGCATTAAATAAATAATTTGGAAAAAATATAAAAAAAAGTTATTTATATAGAAGAAAAGATTGTAATTTATTGAGGTTTATTTTTTTATAAATTATGTATAAGATTATTTTATATTGATTGCATATTCTCATTATATTGCGAATGTGCTTAAGAAGGAGACTTAGATGAAAAAAATTACTAAATCATTGTTACTTACTTTTGCATTAAGCCTTTGTTTTGGCCTTAGTTCGTGCAGTAAAAAAGATTCAGTTCAGGAAGTTGCTTCAACACCTGCTGGAATTCTTTGTCAGCAGTTCAAATCGATTGTAAAGGCAAACGATTCTATTTCTATGGAAGATTTAGCAAATCAAATTGTTGCAAATGAAATAATTCCTTTTGGACCTGCTGTAATGCCTGTTGAAGAAGGATATTTAAACGGATTTACAGACGAAATCAATGGATTTTCTGAAGCAGCAGTCTTTGGTCCAATGATTGGTTCTATTCCATTTGTAGGATATGTTTTCCGTACAGATGATGTAAATGCATTAATGGAAACATTAAAAGAAAAAGCTGATCTTCGCTGGAATGTTTGTACTCAGGCAGATGAAATAGTTTGCGATTCAGTGAATAAAATTGTTTTCTTTGTAATGGCACCAAAATCTTTTGATGAACCAGATGAATTTTAATAGAACAAAATAATTTTAAGGAGAATTTCTTGATTTTTTCCAGCATTACATTTTTATATTTCTTCCTGCCGGCGGTTGTTCTATTATATTTAATTGTTCCTAAAAAATTAAAGAATTCCGTAATTCTTTTAGCCAGTGTTGTATTTTATGCCTGGGGTGAAAAATTACTGGTAATTCTTTTTATAGTGTCCATTTTAATTGGTTGGATTCTAGGATTATTAATAGAAAGAAAACAAAATTCCTTATGGAGCAAAATATTTTTAGTTATTGCCGTTGTATTTGATCTTGGAATTCTCTTTTATTTTAAGTATACAGATTTCTTTATTGACAGTTTTAATAATGCTTTTGGATTGTCTATTCCTTTATTAAAAATTGCGCTGCCAATTGGAATCAGTTTTTATACATTCCAGTTGTTAAGTTATGAAGTTGATGTTTACCGTGGTACTGTAAAAGCTCAAAAAAACTTTATTGATTTTGCCACTTATGTAGCAATGTTTCCTCAGCTTATTGCAGGACCAATTGTCCGTTATTCTGATATTGAAACTCAACTTAAAATCAGAGAACATACTCTTCAAAAAACAAAAGACGGAATCACCAGATTTATAATTGGTTTTAGTAAAAAGGTTTTGATTGCCAATGCTCTTGGTGAATTAACTGTTTTCTTCCGTTCTTCGACAGATCTTTCAATTTTATATTATTGGATTTACGCAATAGCTTATATGCTTCAGATTTATTATGATTTTTCCGGTTATAGTGATATGGCTATTGGTCTTGGAAAAATTTTTGGTTTTGATTTTATGGAAAACTTTGATTATCCATATATTTCAAAATCAATTACAGAATTCTGGAGAAGATGGCATATTTCTTTAGGTTCCTGGTTCCGTGATTATGTTTATATTCCATTGGGAGGAAACCGGAAAGGAATTATCCGTCAGTTATTAAATATTATGATTGTATGGATGTTAACCGGATTCTGGCATGGTGCTGCATGGAACTTTGTTTTGTGGGGACTTTTCTATGCAGTTCTTTTGATGATAGAAAAATTGTTCCTTAAAAAATTTCTTGATAAACATTCAGTTTTTGGTCATATATACGTATTGATTTTTGTACTGTTAGGATTTGTATTGTTTAATGCATCTTCTCTTTCTCAGACAGTTTCAGATATTTGTGGCATGTTTGCATTCGGCAGACTTCCATTTGTTTCACCAGAAGCATTGTATTATTTAAAATCTTTTGGAATTGTAATAATTCTTGGAATTATTGGTTCTACTCCTTTATTAAAAAAAGCATATGGAAAATTAATGCAGACAAAAGCAGGAAAAATTCTAGGATGGGCAGAACCATTTGTTTTAATCTTACTTTTATTAATAGGAACAGCTTATCTGGTAGATGGTTCCTTTAATCCATTCTTATACTTCAGATTCTAAGGCAGGCAAAAAATGAATAAAGTTAAAAATATAATTACAATTGCATTATTTGCTGTAGTATGCTTTGGCTTTTCTGCAGTAATAATATTTGGTCCTAAAAAAGATTATTCTATGACAGAACGCCGCAGTTTAAAAAAGGCTCCGGTTTTTTCAGTTCAATCTTTGAATTCAGGAAAATTCATGTCGGATTTTGATGATTTTACATTAGATCAATTTCCGTTAAGAGATGGATTTCGTTCTGTAAAAGCAAATTTTGATCATTATCTTCTATTAAAAAAGGATAATCATGGACTTTATTTAACAAACGGTTATCTTTCAAAAATGGAATATCCTAAAAATGATGATTTTATAAACCGTAATCTGAATAAATTGAATTCAGTTTATAAAGAATATTTAAAAGATTCTGATTGCAAAATCTATTTGTCTGTAATTCCAGATAAAAATTATTTTCTTGCGCCCTTGGGAAATTATCCTGTAATGAATTATGAAAAAGTAATCAGCACTGTAAAAACAAAACTTAATTATGCTGAATATATTGATATTTTCCCTCTGCTTAAACTGGAGGATTATTATTACACCGATCAACACTGGCGGCAGGAAACTCTTGAACCGGTAGCAAAAAAAATCGGGGAAAGAATGGGGACAGACCTCTTTTTGAAAATGAAAACTGAAACTTTGGAAAATCCATTTTACGGAACTTATTACGGTCAGGCTTCATTAAATGTTAAACCAGATACAATTCAGTATTTAACAGATTCGATTTTAGAAAATGCAGTTGTTACCAGTTACAATTCTGGTTCTCCAAAAGAAGCTTTTATGTATGATATGAAAAAAGCTTTTGGAAGAGATCCTTACGAAATGTTTTTGGGTGGTGCTGATCCTCTTGTTATTATTGAGAATAACAATGCTGAATCAGAAAAGGAACTGGTTATTTTTAGAGATTCTTTTGGTTCTAGTCTGGCACCGCTATTTGTTTCTGCATATTCAAAAATAACATTAATAGATCTCCGTTACATTCAGTCTGGAATGATTAAAAATTATCTTGAATTTTCAAATCAGGATGTACTTTTTCTGTACAGTACTTTGATTTTGAATAATCAGTTGTAATTGTTGTACCGGTAATTTTCTGTATACAAAAAATAGTAATAACTTGATAAAATTTGTTTTAAGGTGGTAAAAATGGCTTTAAGTAAAAATCCAATAATTTCTTCAATATATACAGCTGATCCTGCACCAATGGTTTATAAAGACACATTATATCTTTATACAACTCATGATGAAGACAAACTGATTAATGATTTTTATACAATGAATGACTGGCGATGTTTTTCTACAAAAGATATGGTGAATTGGACTGATCACGGAAAAATTTTCTCTCTTGATGATATTTCCTGGGCTGATGATAGAGCGTGGGCTCCTCAGGCAATTGAACGCAATGGAAAATTTTATTTATATTGTCCTGTTCATAAAAAAGACGGTGGAATGTCTATTGCTGTTGGAGTTGCTGATAATCCGGCTGGACCTTTTAAAGATTTAGGTTATCCTTTGGTAGATGAACCAGACTGGAATGATATTGATCCTACAGTATTTATTGATGATGACGGACAGGCTTATTTATATTTTGGAAATCCAGAGCTTAGATATGTTTTGTTAAATGAAGATATGATTTCTTTTAATAAGGAAGTTGGTGTTCAGAAAATTCCAATGACAGTAGAATCTTTTGGTAAAGGTAGCCACATGACCGGAACTTCATACGGTGAAGGACCATGGTTTTACAAAAGAAATAATCTTTACTATATGGTTTTTGCCGCTTTTGCTGAAGGAGAAAAACGTAACGAGCATCTTGCTTATTCAATTTCAAAATCACCAACTGGACCTTGGGTTTATGGTGGAGTTTTGATGGAAGAAGGCCCTTGTTTTACAAATCATCCTGGAATTGCAGATTTTAAGGGACATTCTTATTTGTTTTATCATACAGATGAATTGCCTGGTGGAAGTTTGTTCCATCGTTCTGTTTGTGTGGCAGAGTTTAAATATAATCAGGATGGTTCAATTAATACAGTTTCTAAATGTAGTGGTGTAGAAGGACTTTAGTTTTTACAGATAATTCTGCAGAAGGGAATAACACTAATTTTGACGTATCAGTTAGTCTTTTTAGTGTTATTCCGATTTTAGCAGATAAATAATTACATTGCTGTATAGCCGCCATCAACAGGTAAAATTACACCTGTTACATAACTGGATGCAGGACTTGAAAGGAAAATAGCAGCTGAATCAAGTTCTCCTTCATTTCCATAACGGCTTAATGGAATCATAGTCTGAGCGTTCTGCTGGAAGAATTCTGAATCCAAAGTTTCTTTTGTAAGAGGTGAATAGAAATAACCTGGACAAATTGCATTTACGTTTATACCGTATTTGCCCCATTCTGCAGCAAGACCGCGAGTTAGGTTTACAACACCACCTTTTGCAGCATGGTATGGTGAAGCAGGAGCAACTTTATTTCCAACTAAACCGTACATAGAAGCAATATTAATGATTCTACCGTATTTAGCAGGAATCATTGCTTTTTTAGCACAAGCACGTGCAACTCTGAACGAGCCAAAAAGATCAATGTTCATTTCGTTGTAGAACTGTTCATCTGTAATATCTTCTGCAGGAGCAACTGCACCGGTTCCTGCATTGTTAATAACAATATCAATTCTTCCAAATTCTTTAAGAATTTCGTCAACTGCAGCATTAACTTTATCTGTATCTGTAATATCACATTGAACTGCTAAAGTTTTAACTTTATAAGTATCTGCAATTTCTTTTGCAACTTCTTCAATTTTATCTTTACGACGTGCAATTGCAACAATAGCGGCACCCTGATTTGCCAGTGCTTTTGCCATCTGTACACCAAGTCCTGTAGAACATCCTGTTACAACGGCAACTTGTCCTGTTAAATCAAAATAATTTTTCATGATTTTCTCCTAAGTTTTTTATATGTTTAAAATATAAAACCATTTTTCTTTATAAACAAGGTTAAAATGAGTTTTTATAAAATTCTGATTTTTGATTTTATAAGGAAGATAAAAAATGATATAATCAAACAAAGAGGTAAATCTATATGAAAAAAGACTTTGGACCACAAACTTTTATGTACCCGATGCCAGTTCTTATTATTGGAACTTATGATGAAAATGGAAATGCAGATGCAATGAATGCTGCTTGGGGTGGAATTCATGATACAAATCAGATTGGAATTTGTCTTGATAAATCTCACAAGACAACAAAAAATATTATGGCAAAAAAAGAGTTTACAGTAAGTTTTGCTGATTCAGCTCATGTTGCTGCCTGTGATTATGTTGGAATTGTAAGTGGAAATAGTGAACCAGATAAAATTAAAAAAGCAGGTTTTACTGTTTCAAAAGCAAAAAATGTTGATGCCCCTGTAATTAATGAACTTCCAATGACTCTAGAATGTCGTCTGGTTAAATTTGAAGAAGATACAGATTTTCTTTATGCAGACATAATTAATGTAAGTGCTGATGAAGAAGTTTTAACAAATGGAAAAATTGATCCTTCAAAATTAAAGCCAATTACTTACGATCCTGTGAATCATGATTATATTGAACTTGGAAAAGTTGTAGGAAAAGCTTTTAGTGATGGAAAAAATTTGATGTAAAAAAAAAGGCTGCCTATAATTAAAAAATAGACAGCCTTTTCTTATAAATCTGTTAGAAATTAATCAACCCAAGTTTTGATTAATAATCCCTGTTTATCTCGTAATACACCACAAGCTGCTAAAATCCATTCTACAAAAGACCAGATGCTGCTTACCATAATCATGATTACACCAATGAATGTAAGGAATCCACCTAATGCAATTAAACCGTCGTCGTAGTAACTAGTAGCAATAACTACAGGTCCCATAATATCAAAAATAAAGCCTAATACTGTAAGAATAACCTGAGTAACTCCAATACCAATTTTTCCACGATAGAAATTATGGATTCCTAAATTACCAAGGAATATTCCAAGTAAAAGTGTAACAAGTCTTGATTTTTTTGATACAGGACCTTCAGCTGGTTTTACAGTAGTAGTTGTTCCTGTAAAAGTTGTTTCAGTTGCTGGAACTGGTTCAGTTGGTGTAACTGCAACTGGTTCTGCTGAAACTTTCTGTACAGGTGTTCCACATTCTCCACAGAATGCTGCACCATCTTTTAATTCTGCTCCACAATTTGAACAAAATGCCATAATTAATTCCTCCTTTTAGCATTTACGAATTAAATATATAATTTTTTATGAATTATGAGGTCTGTCCCCAATTAGTCTGTCCATTTTTTTACTGGAAGACCGTTTTTATCTTTTAAAACACCGCAAAGTGCTAAAATCCATTCTACAAAAGTCCAGATGCTGCAGGAAATTATCAGGAGAACTCCCAGTAATACACAGATTATCTGAGGAATTGGAATCTGATTGTAGAATACTTGATTTTCTAAAGCGAAAACTAAAGTGAAGAAGCCTGCAATATACAGAATAAAACCGCCTATAGTCATAGATAGTTGAATCAATGCTCTTTTTATTCTTCCCAGATAAAAGTTGTGACTTCCAAAGCTTCCAATTAAGAAACCTAGTAAGAATGTGACTAATCTTGATTTTTTTGAAATTTCCGCTTTATTTGCTTCGACAGTTACTGGCATACTGGAATCTGAAGATATTGTATTTACAGGACTTCCACATTTTTCGCAGAAAGACGATGTATCTGAAACTTGTGTTCCACATTTTGAACAGAATGACATTTTCTTCTCCTATTTTTAAGTTTGTGATACAAACAATTTTATAAAACAATTATAATCTAATAATTTGATTTTGAAAATTAAAAATATAGATCTGTCCCCCTTAAGTACTTAAAGCTTTCTTTATTATACAATGGGGACAGGGATAAAAATACAATAGATGACACATCCCATTTTTTTCTATATAATATTTTCTTATGGCAACACAACACAAAAAAATTGACGCGCAGACTCTTGAAAATCTGCTCTATTTATCTAGACTTTCACCAGAAAGTACAAACATGGAAACATTAAAAAAACAGGTAGATGAAATCGTAGGATATTTTGATATTCTTTCTAAATACGATGACAGTGAAAATCCATATGATGCATACCCAAGCACAGAAGCTGATAAACTTCGTGGTGATACTGTTGTTGAAGGTCTTGAAATTTCTGATGTAAAAAAAGTTTCAAAAGACTTTATGGATGGTTATTTCCAGGTACCTAAGGTTCTTGGAGAGGGTGCGTAAATCTAAAGTAACTTCGTTGTTTTTTTTACTTAGCGGGGGCAACGGGGAAGGTGATTGAGTCACCGTTAGATAGATGTACATGAAAAACCAAGCTCCCAAAGGCGTTGCGGGAATGTGTCCCGCAGAGAGGGTAGGACGCAACGAAGTGCGGACGTAGGGGGAGACTTTCCCCTTCCTATTAAAAGTAAGGAATATGAATATGTTATATACAATTAAAGAAGCAAGAGAAGCTTTAAAAAGTGGAAAAACTACAAGTGTGGAACTGGTAAAAGCTGCCAGAGATACATTTGAAAATGATAAAAACTCTGCTATTCCTTTAAATGCATTTATTGAAATGTATGAAGATGCAGTAACAAAGGCTGAAGCTGCTGATAAAGAAATTGAAGAAGCAAAAAAAGCTGGAACTTTGGAAAAACTGTTTGCAGAAAAACCTTTACTGGGACTTCCTTTTGCAAATAAAGATAATATTTCTTCGAAAGGTCACAAATTAACTTGTGGTTCGAAAATTCTTGAAGGCTATGTAGCTCCTTATAATGCAACTGTAATTGAACGTCTTGAAAAAGCAGGTGCAATTCCTCTTGGTCGTTGTAATCAGGATGAATTTGCTATGGGTTCATCTACAGAATATTCAAGTTACGGGGCAACAAGAAATCCAATTAACCGTGAATTTGTTTCTGGTGGTTCTTCTGGTGGTTCTGCAGCTGCTGTTTCTGCAAATCAGGCTTTATTTGGTATTGGTACTGAAACTGGTGGTTCGGTTCGTTTGCCTGCTTCTTATTGCGGAATTTATGGTCTTAAACCAACTTATGGTGTATTGAGCCGCTGGGGTGTTGTTGCTTATGGTTCTTCTTTAGATCAGGTTGGTATTCTTGGTCATACTCCTGCTGATATTGCTGAACCTTTGGCTGCAATGTGCGGTGTTGATATGTATGATGATACATCTGCTGATTTACCTGCTGCTGATTCATTAAAAAATCTTTCAGCTTTAAGTGATTCTGATTTTGCTTCTTTAAAAGTTGCTATTCCAAAACAGTTCCTTAAAACTGAAGGTGCTGATGCTGATGTTGTTAAAGCTTTTGCTGATACTCGTAAATGGTTTGAATCTAAAGGTGCAAAAATTGAAGAAGTTGATTTGCCAATTCTTGATGCTTCAATTGCTGCTTATTATGTAATTGCTCTTTCTGAAGCTGCATCTAACTTAAGCCGTTTTGATGGTATTCGTTATGGACGCCGTGTTGATAATCAGAAAGGTTATGATGAACTTTATGTTGATACTCGTTCTGAAGGTTTTGGTCCTGAAGTAAAACGTCGTATTATTATTGGAAACTATGTTCTTTCTGAACAGTTCTCTGGTGATACTTATAAAAAAGGTATGACTGTTCGTGCCCGTATTCAGAAGGAAGTTGCAGCTGTTTTTGAAAAGTTTGATATTATTTTATGTCCAACTTGTCCTACTGCTGCATTTAAATTAGGTTCTAAAGTTGATGATCCTCTTGAAATGTATCTTTCTGACTTGTATACAACTTTTGTTAATCTTGCCCGTATTCCTTCTATTTCAGTTCCTGCTGGAAAAACAGGTAAAGATGGAATGCCAATTGGTATGCAGTTTGCTGGTCCTATGTTCAGTGAAGCTAAGATTTTGAAAATTGCACAGGCTTGGGAAGAAGCTCATAAAGAATGTGGAATTCCTGTAAAATAAAAGAATATTAAATACAAATAAGAAAGGCTGCCTTTATTGAGTTATTTTTCTCGTTTAAGGGCAGCCTTTTTTTGTTTCCAAGGGATTATTTATTATTTCTGCTGTTTTCTGAAAGTTAATCCATTAGTTGTAAGTTTTAATGTGTCACTTGTTAACTTATAATCAGGATATCTGTTTTCTCCGATTACAAGAATTCTGGACATATCATTTTCAGCATCAAAATCTATGTTCCAGTTACCCATCTCTAAATCTACAACTTCATCAGTTGAAGAACGTGTTTTTCTGTATTCGAAATGGTTTGTTTCCCCTGTTTCAAATACATACTCATAATTGTAAGTTGAGTCACTTGCTTTCCAGGTTCCTTCCAGTGTCATAACATCTGCTAAAGCTCCGAGGAAATTAGCACATCCCGTAAATAAACTCATTATTGCTAATGTAATTCCAGCAAGTAGAGCAATCTTAAATCTTTTTTTCATTAGTAATATATCTCCTTTAGTTAATGAATTTATTTAATGATGATATATATATTAATAATAATCAAGTGTAAAATATTCTTAATTTTTAATATAATCTGCTATTGGGAGAAAATAGATATGAAGAAAGGTCTTGTTCTGGAAGGCGGTGCCCTTAGAGGAGTTTTTACAGCAGGTGTTTTAGATGCGTTTTTGGATTATGGAATTGAATTTGATGGTGTGATTGGTGAATCTGCTGGAGCAATTCAGGGAGTCAGTTATATTTCAAAACAAAAAGGAAGGGCATTTAAAACTACTTATGACTGGTGCTGGAGTCCTAAATATATGAGCTGGCGTTCACTTTTTTTTACAGGAAATTATTTTAATGTAAATTTCTGTTACAAGAAAATTCCAGAAATGTATCCTATTGATGAAGAAGCTTTTAAAAACAATCCTGCTGAATTTTACATTGCTTGTACCAATTGTAAAACTGCTGAGCCGTTTTATTATAATTGTAAAGAAATTTCTGTAGATTCCATTTCTATGAAATATTTGATTGCTTCTGCTTCTATGCCAATTGTTGCCAGAGCAATAAAGATTGACGGACAGAAGTATGTCGATGGTGGAATTGCAGATTCTGTTCCAATCAAAAAATTTCAGAGTATGGGTTTTGGAAAAAATGTTGTAATTTTAACTCAAAAAGAAAAACTTGAAGAAGAATTTAATTTTTTTACTCTTCTTAGCAAAATATTTACTCCCTTTAGAAGAAAATTGATTAAAGCTTTGGAAACTCAGGAAAGAAGATACCTGGAAGTTCAGGATTATATGAAAAAAGAAGAGGAAGCTGGAAGAGTTTTTATTATTCGTCCTCAGGAAGATCTTGCAGCCGGAGTAATGGAACGGGATCCTGAAAAAATTAAAATAACCTATGAACAGGGCTATAACGAAGCATTAAGAATTATGGACGACTTGAAAAAGTTTCTTTCATAAATGGGTGTATTAAAATAATTTTAAATTAGCCCAAAGGAATTAATGGAGCCTTAAAACTCATATTTCTTGGAGTTGTCATTCCTGAAAAAAGAATTGTGTAGACATGTTTTGTTTCGTCAACTTTAAGTACAATGCCTTCTCCTAAAATATTATGTTTTACTTTGTCTCCTTCTTTTAGTCCTGAAAGTTTTTCCTTTTTCTGAAGAATTTCTTCTGAATCATCAATATAACGTTTTGAATTTCGCAAGAGATTTTCTGGAAGTTCAACTAAGTATTCCAGATTCTTTTTTTTTGTGTCAAAAATAAATCGGGAAGGGAATCTGAATCCAATACCTTGAGAAGTTCCTTCTGCTTCTGTTAATATCAATTGTTTCTGAGCTCGGGTAAATGCAACAAAACAAAGCCGGCGTTCTTCTTCCATTGAGGCCTGGGAATCTGTTTTTTTGCTTGGGAACATATTTTCGTTTAATCCTGCAATGAAAACTACAGGAAATTCAAGCCCTTTTGCAGTATGAATGGTCATAAAGCGGACTGCATTTTTTTGTGTACCAATATCTGAATTTGTATAAAGGGCAACGTGGGATAAAAAATTTTCCAGGGTACATTCTTCTCCACAAGCGGTTTCATATTCATAGATTGCCTGTTTTAATTCTGCAAGATTATCCAGTCTTTCCTGGCATCCTTCTGTTCTAAGTGCTATTTCGTAACCAGATTCATTTATTAATGCGCTGAAAACTTCTGAAATTTGTTGCTTTGAATAGGATTGTGAAAATCTTTCTATAAGATCAATAAATTCCCGGGCTTTTGTGTTTGAAAAAATTTCCTGGTCCAGATTTATTTTAAGAGCATCGTAATAAGATCCGCCGTTTTTTTCTACATAATCTTTTATAAAATTTATGCGGCGTTCTCCAATGTTGCGTTTTGGTTTATTTACAATTCTTAAAAAAGATAAATCATCTTTATATGCAATCATTCTAAGATAAGAAAGACTGTCTTTAATTTCCATTCGTTCAAAAAATGGAAGCCCTGAAGAAAGAGTGTAAGGAATGGATTCTTTCTGGAAAATTTCTTCCAGTGTTCTGCTGATGTAATGTGCTCTGTATAAAACTACTATATCTCCAAGATTAAAATTTTCTTTTTGAAGTTCCTTTATTTTTTTTACAATAAACAAAGCTTCGTCTTTAGAAGATTTTCCGTGGAAATATTGAGGCATTACAGAAGTTGTTTCCGAATCTGCCGCTGAAACTAAATCTTTTTTTATTCTAAGTTTATTTTTGTCTATTAAAGAATTGGCAGCATTGAGAATTTTTTGTGTTGAACGATAGTTTTTGTTCATTATGATGGTTTTTACATCTGGGAAGTTTTTGTCAAAATTTAAAAGATAACGAACATCTGCTCCTCGCCAGGTATAAATTGTCTGGTCAGGATCTCCAACAATAAAAAGATTTTTATGATAATCGCAAAGAACTTTCATAAGTTCATACTGAATAAAGTCAATATCCTGAAATTCATCTATCATTATATATTCAAGACGTTCCTGCCATTTCTGGCGTATATCTGAATTTTCCTGAAATATATATAGAACAAACTTTAATAAATCGTTGTAATCAAGACCGAAACATTTTTTTTCCTGATAAAGATATCCATAGAAAATAATGTCGTCTGTTTTGGTTGCAGTTAAATATTTTTGATGAAGTTCTTCCAGGGTCATACGAATCATATCATTGTAATAATCTGGATTTTTAAAAAGTTTACGGATTTCTATCATGTCACGGGCATTTGAGAATGTCATTTGTCGTAAAGTTAATCCCCGTTCTTCGTAAATAATTTGAAGCATTGCATCAATATCTGAATTGTCTAAAACCAGAAAACTTTTTGGATATTGAACAGCATTGGAATCTTCCTGAAGAACTGAAACACAAAAACCATGGAAGGTGGAAATGTAACCTGTATCATTGTCTCCTGTTAATTTTCTGATTCTGTTACGCATTTCGTTTGCAGATTTATTTGTGAAAGTAACACAGAGAATGTTTGAAGGAAGAATACCTACTTCATTAACAAGGTAAGCAAATCTGTAACTTAAGGCACGGGTTTTTCCTGAACCGGCACCTGCAATTACACGGATAAATCCTTCTGTTGAGAGTACGGCTTGTTGTTGTTCTTCGTTTAATTCGTCAAGAAGCATAAGAATATTATAGTTAACAAATGTATAGTAAGCAAGGTTTTTAATAAAAATTTATATAAAATTATTTTAAGATTATATATCAAAAGCGGGTCCCAGTAACGAAAAAAAATAAAGGAAACCTCCCACGAGTCCAGAAATCTTTAGTCGGCATAAACCGAGAAAGATTTCCTACGCGGGTCCCTCCTTGATTTGTTTTTCTACGTCCCGCTTTTAATACATTTGAAGGATCAGG
>JAKSTJ010000110.1 GCA_024402635.1 Treponema sp.
ACCCTTTGATCTTTACCACCACAAAATACCTGACAAAACCAGCCTTCTACGGCGTATTAGAAGCAGTACAGGAAGATTAAAAAAGATAAAGGCACCTGGTAATCAGGTGCCAAATTATTTTAAGCGCGCATACACTTCCGTCGGGAACCGCCCCTAAAACGCAAGGCTTCGCTCGTTGTGCTGTGTTTGTGGCTTCGCCTAATACGGATTTTACCCGCTCAGAATGCGTTTTTGGGACGAACCCCGACTCCGTTTCTGCGGGACTGAACTTATCTTGGCACCTGATTATACAACTTCTAGGACAGCCTTTTTTTATTTTTACAAGACAATTTAGATGGCTGGTTTGGGCATTATAGCATCAATGGAGACTGTAAAATTCTGAATAGTGAAAAAACATATTATTTTATAAGTCACTTCTGTATTTTCCTCTATAAATGTGCTATACTATAATATAGTGCGGGAGAATATATGAATTATAACCTTGGTTTTATATCAGATGAAGATATTTTCAATCATGTAAAAAATACTGTGGAAAAATACAGATATAGTATCGATTTAGCATCATTTAATTCTAATATTATTGATCCAATAAAACTTACTTTTGATTCAAAGATTTATAACCAAACATTAAAACAAACAGTAGAATCTGAATGTATTCGTCAAATTGATAAATCAAATTCTAATAATATAGGTTATTTTCATCAGAACATTTTTAAATATGCAAAAAATGGTTGGGAAGTACCACAGAATGGTAAAGATGATAGTTTTGATGTAACAAATCATGATAAACATATTTATTGTGAAGTGAAGAATAAGCATAATACAATGAATTCTTCATCATCTCAAAAAACATATATCCGAATGCAAAATAAGATTCTTTATGATGACAAAGCTATTTGTTATCTTGTAGAAGTAATAGCAAAACATTCCCAAGATATAGTTTGGTCAAATAAAGTTGACGGAAAAAATTTTTCACATGAGCGAATCCGCCGAATTTCTATGGACAAGTTTTATGAACTTGTTTTTGGTCAAAAAGATGCATTTTTTAGGCTATGCCAAAAACTTCCTGATATTATAGATGATGTTATAAATAATTCGGAATTACAGAAAAATACAAATACTGTTTTTGATGAACTTAATGAAATATCACCAGATACACTAAAAGGTTTGTATTTGCTGGCATTTGAAACCTATGAAGGATTTGATAAATTATGAAAACAGCATTAATCAATTCTGTTAATCTTGCCAGTGTTTTAGGAGTTTCTAACTCAACTGTAAATTCTTGGATAACGACAGGGAAGATCAAACCAGTTAAACAGGAAAATGGCTATCAATATTTTAATTTTTCATCTCTAAATTTTCCTGATACTCTATCTATGAGTAATTCAAATTGGAATTATGAACATAATGTAAAACCATTAAGAGAATATAAATCTATTGAGCTTTTTGCTGGTGCAGGTGGATTGGCACTTGGATTAGAGAAAGCTGGTTTTAAACATATTGCCTTGAATGAGTTTGATAAGGATGCATGTAACACACTTCGTAAGAATTTTCATGATTGTGAAATCATAGAGAATGATATTCATTCTGTTGATTTTACTAAATATAAGGGACAAATTGATTTTCTGTCTGGTGGTTTCCCTTGTCAGGCTTTCTCTTATGCCGGAAATCAAAAAGGATTTGAAGATGCAAGAGGTACTTTATTTTTTGAATTAGCAAGAGCAATAAAGGAAATACAGCCAAAAGTCTTTCTTGGTGAAAATGTAAAAGGACTTTTGAAACACGACAATGGACGCACATTTGAAACAATTTCAAAAGTCATAGATGAACTTGGTTATTACTTAGTACCACCGAAGGTCTTAAAAGCAGTAATGTATAAAGTTCCACAAAAGAGAGAAAGAATCTTTCTTGTTGGAATAAGAAAAGATATAGCAGATAAAGTTACTTTTCATTGGCCAAGTCCTTATGAAAGAGTAATGACATTACGAGACGCTTTTTATAAAGGTGAATTATACCAAAACGACGTTCCTGAAAGTGATGGCCAAAGATATCCAAAAAGAAAAGCAGAGATTTTATCTTTGGTTCCACAAGGTGGAAATTGGAAAAACTTACCAGATGAATTGCAAAGAGAGTTTATGAAGGGAAGCTACTTTTTAGGTGGCGGAAAAACAGGAATTGCAAGAAGGTTGTCATTAGAAGAACCATCACTAACCTTAACTTGTGCTCCTGCACAAAAACAAACAGAGCGATGTCATCCTTTAGAGACCAGACCATTGACAATAAGAGAATATGCTAGAATACAAACTTTCCCAGATGAATGGATTTTTTCAGGAAATCTAACAAGTCAGTATAAGCAAGTAGGTAATGCAGTCCCTGTAAATCTGGCAAATGCAATGGGATGTAGTTTGATTAGGTTAATGAATGATATTGAACTAATACAGAAATAAATTAACATACTAGGCGAAGGGGCTGTCCATTCTTTTTGGACAGCCCCAAAACAAGTTCAGTCCCGCAGAAACGGAGTCGGGGTTCGTCCCAAAAACGCATTCTGAGCGGGTAAAATCCGTATTAGGCGAAGCCACAAACACAGCACAACGAGCGAAGCCTTGCGTTTTAGGGGCGGTTCCCGACGGAAGTGTATGCGCGCTTAAAATAATTTGGCACCTGATTACCAGATGCCATTTTTTTTATTCGGATTCGGTGGTGGTTTCTTCGGTGGCCGAGGCTTCTTGTTCTGCTGCAGGTGGTTCTTCTGGAACTACTACCGGTTCTGGTCTTGG
>JAKSTJ010000111.1 GCA_024402635.1 Treponema sp.
GTCGCAGCAAAGCTGCTTACCTAGTTTGCTTCGCAAACTAGCGTATAAACATACAGTCTCCATAACTGAAAAATCTATATCGATTTTCTACGGCTTTTTTATAGGCGGTCATGATGTTATCTTTACCGGCGAAGGCACTTACTAACATAATTAATGTACTTTCTGGGGTGTGAAAGTTTGTAAACATTTTATCTACAACATTAAATTTGTAACCTGGGTACATAAAAATTGAAGTTGATGTTGTACCGGCTCTAACCCATTCATCATTATTTCCAGGAACTCCACCTTCATCAATAATTTTTTTTGCAGCACTTTCTAATGTTCTTACAGAAGTTGTACCAACTGCAAGAATTGGACGACCAGCCTTTTTTGCTTCATTAATTTTACGAGCAGTTTCTACAGGAATTGTATACCATTCTTCATGCATCTTGTGATTTTCAATTTCATCTTCGCGAACAGGAAGAAAGGTTCCAAGTCCTACATGAAGAGTTACAAAACAGCGTTCAATCCCCTTTTCATCAAGCCGTTTAAGCATATCTTCTGTAAAATGCAAGCCGGCAGTTGGACAGGCAGCAGAACCAGTTTGATCTGCATAAACATTCTGATAACGTTCACTGTCAGTATCATCATCTTCACGACGGATATATGGAGGAAGTGGAATGTGACCATTTCGTTCAAACCAATCTTCATCAATGGCAAAATCAAATTTCATTGCACGGAATTCTGTACCAGCATTTCCTGGAACATCAATAATAGTTCCAACAGTTCCATCAGGAAATTTATAATGCATACCAGGCTTCTGCTTTTTAGCATTTTTTACCATAGTATTCCAGACAGTACATTCCTTATCGATTGTGTTTAAAAACATAAATTCCTGTTCACGACCAGTTGTTTCTTTTATACCATAAACTCTGGCACGACGAACACGGGAATTATTAAAAATCATAAGTGCATTCTGTGGAATCAAATCAGGTAAATCATCCATCATATGATGTTCTACTTCACCAGTTTCCCGGTTCAAAAGCATTAATTTATCCTGCCCGCGTACTCCACTTGGATGCTGGGCAATAAGTTCTTCTGGTAAATCAAAATTAAAATCAGATGTTTTCATATACTTCCTTTTATCAAACCCCACAGCGAATGACTGATTTCGAGAACCAAAGGTCAGTTAAACGGCTTCCGCGCATTGCTTGTGCAGATGTTTAACTGACCTTTGAACCTCTACATCTGCCCTTCGCTTCATATTTTATAAACAAACATTTATACAAACATCTGTTTTTAATTTTCTTAGAATAATGTCCCTTGACCGTTACTATTATCACCATATTTCAACCCCAAATGCTCATAGGCTTTAGCAGTTACAATTCTTCCTCTTGGAGTGCGCTGCAAAAGTCCGCATTGAATTAAATATGGTTCGTAGTAGTCTTCCAGAGTGTCCATACTTTCGCCAATGCTGATGGCTAAAGTTTCTGCACCAACTGGGCCTCCACCAAAATTATTTATGATGCTTAATAAAATTTCCCGATCATATTTTTCAAGACCAAGTTCATCTATTTCAAGACGTTTTAAACCGTTATCTACAATATCAACTGTTATTACATTACTTCCTTCAACCTGAGCAAAGTCTCGCATTCTTCTTAAAACTCTGTTTGCTACACGAGGAGTTCCACGGCAGCATTTTGCAAGAAGCAATGCAGCATCATCTTCAATTCCAACTTCTAAAATACCAGCTGAACGACGAATAATACTTGCAAGTTCTTCCTGAGTATAGAATTCAAAACGAGGAATAAAACCAAAACGAGAACGCAAAGGTGAACTTACACTACCAGCTTTTGTTGTAGCTCCCACCAAAGTAAAAGGTGGAATTGGAATACGAACAGTACGAGCTGCTGCACCTTGTCCAATAATCCAGTCCAGTTCAAAATCTTCCATCGCAATATAAAGCATTTCTTCAATGGCAGGTTTAAGACGATGAATTTCATCAATAAAAAATACAGTGCGTTCTGTAATTGTAGAAAGTATTCCAGCTAAATCTTTAGGTTTATCTAAAGCAGGAGCCGATGTTACTTTAAAATCAACTCCCAGTTCGTGAGCTGTAATTTGAGCCAAGGTTGTTTTTCCCAATCCTGGAGGTCCAATTAAAAGAAGATGGTCTAAAGGTTCCTGTCTTTGTTTAGCAGCTTCAATAAAAGTTTTTAAATTCTTTTTAATTCCTTCCTGTCCTAAAAAGTCATTAAGAAGCTGAGGGCGAAGAGTATCATTATCTTCATAAGAGTCTTTTAAATCAGCACGAACAATTGCGCTAAAATCAGTATTTTCTAAATCTTCCATAATCTATTTTTATGCCAAAGAAACAATGGCTTTTCTAAACAAAATATCTTCTCTTTCTTTTTGAGATTTTCCAGCAAAAGAAGGATCTTTCGAAAGTTCTTCTACCATTAATGCAACTTTCTGTTCCACATCCCTCTTGTCATAACCCATACTTGCCAAAGAAGCAATCACATCTGCATAAGGACTTGCTGCTGCAACTCTAACAACAGTACCGACACTTTCTGTAATTTTCAGTTTACCTTTAAGTGTAAGCATCATTTTACCTGCAGTTTTTTTACCAACACCAGGAATTTTTTCCAGCATTTCCATATCACCGTTTTCAAGAACTTCCATAAGTCTGCCGCTGGAAACTGAACTCATGATTTTTAATGCACCTTTTGGACCAACACCATCAACTTTTAATAAATCAAGAAAAATTGATCG
>JAKSTJ010000112.1 GCA_024402635.1 Treponema sp.
ACAAAGATACTGCTGCTAAAGTACAGAAAATGATTGATAAACTTGAAGACAACGACGATGTTCAGAACGTATACCACACAGCTGAATATCCAGATGACTTCGAACCAGAAGAATAATATATAATTAGGAATTCGGAATTAAGAATTCAGAATTATTGTACTTTTGAAAAACCTGATTCCTTTTTGGGGTCAGGTTATTTTTTTTTATGATTAATACAGATTCAAAATTTACAACATTACCAGGTTCTCAAACTACAGTTTCTTTGGAAAAAAATAAAATGCGTCGTGTTCTTGGAATTGATCCTGGACTGGCAAATACTGGTTTTGGTGTGGTTGATTATTTAAATGGACGTTACAGAATGGTTAGTTATGGATGTATTACTACAAAATCCAATGAACCTCATGGACAACGTTTAATGAAAATCTATACAAATCTTTGTGCAATTATAGATGAATTCAGACCTACTGAAGCAGCAATGGAAAGTCTTTATTTTGCAAAAAATGCTTCTTCTGCAATGATGGTTAGTGAAGCAAAAGGTGTCGTTTCTTTGTGTCTGGCTCAACATGGTCTTGATTTACATGAATACAGACCTGTCCAGATTAAACAGGCTGTTTCTGGTTCTCAGAATGCAGATAAAGAATTAGTTCAAAATTATGTAAAATTGCTTTTAGGCCTGGAAGCAATTCCAAAACCTGATCATGCAGCAGATGCTTTGGCTGGAGCAATTACACATTTACATTATAAAAAGTGAGGTTAAAAAATGTTAGGATTATTAGTTGTCGGTATTTTAGGATGTATCTTACAAGGTATTTTTATTGCAGTGGAACATAAGAAACATTATGTTAGTGCCGTTATCTTAAAAGGGCTTGCATCTGTATTTTTTTGTATTATTGGCTATTATGCCTATGTATATGCTGGATTTGTATGCGGATTATCCTCTCATTCAGAACTTGTTACAATGGCAGGACAAACTGTAGAAAAGAGTTTTGTAATGGGAATTGCAAAATTAATTTTTACAGGTTTAATACTTGGTGCTGCTGGTGATATTTTGTTGAATTTGCGCTTCGTTTTTGAAAAGCAGGGACAGAAAATCTTTCTTTTAGGTATTGCTGCTTTTTTAGCAGGTCATATCGTTTATCTGATTTCTTTAATTAAATTTTCAAATAATATTTTAATTTGCATTGTTTGTGGTGTTGTGCTCGCTGCAATTTTATTGACAATTATTTTTAAGAGTTTTGAAGTTAAACTGGCATTTAAAATTTTTGGTGTTTTATATCTTGGTGCTGTTTGTTTAATGGCTTGTTTTGCAGCTGGAAATTATTTTTCAAATAAATCAATTTATTCTTTAATTTATGCAGTTGGTGCTGTTTTATTTCTTGTTTCTGATGTAGTTTTAATTTTTAATACTTTTGGACCAAAGCAGTTATTTAGTTTAAGAATTACAAATCTTTCGTTATATTATGCAGGACAAATTTTAATTGCTGCAAGTCTATTTTTTATTTAATTAAATATTTGAGGTTATTATGAAAATCCTTATTGCTCCAGATTCGTTTAAAGGTAGTTTATCTGCCATAAAATTCTGCGAGATTGCAAAAAAATCAATTCTTTCAGTTTTACCAGACGCACAAATTGATTGTATGCCTGTTGCAGATGGTGGTGAAGGAACTTTGGAATGTCTTGAAAAAGCCTTAGACTGCCAGATTATGAAATGCTTTGTTCAGAATTCACTTTATGAAGAAGAAGTTAGCTCTGTAGCATTTATTGAAAATGGAAAAACTGCAATTGTAGAAGCTGCTCAGTCTAATGGACTTCCTCAAATTAAGGGACGGGAAAATCCTGAAGAAACAAGTACTTATGGGGTAGGACAACTGGTTGGTTTTGCCTGTGATATGGGTGCAAAAAAAATAATCCTAACTCTTGGTGGTTCAAGTACAAATGATTGTGGACTTGGAATGTTAGCGGCTCTTGGCGGATGTTTTTATAATAAAGATGGCATTTCTTTTGTTCCAACTGGTGGTACTTTAAAAGATGTTGAAGAAATCGATTTATCTATGATATATCCTCGTTTACAAGGCGCACGTTTTGAAGCTCTTTGTGATGTTGATAATCCTCTTTATGGTGAAAATGGTTGTTCTGCAGTGTTTGGACCTCAAAAAGGGGCTGATGAATTAATGGTTAAACGTCTTGATGAAGGTTGTCGTCATATTGCAGGTCTTTTTAATAAAATGCGTACTACTGATTTTGCGCTGGAAAAAGGTTCTGGTGCTGCTGGTGGATTAGGATTTGCAGTTCTTGCAGCGTTAAATGGAAAACTTAAAAGTGGAATTGATACTGTTTTATCTTTATGTGATTTCGAAAAAAGAGCTTCTGATTGCGATTTAATTATTACAGGTGAAGGATCTTTTGATAAACAAAGTTCCATGGGAAAAACAATCGGCGGCATTTTAAAGCGATGTGGAAAAGTTCCTGTTGTTGTATTCTGTGGTAAAAGTGATGGAACAATTGCAACTGGAATAAAAGATGTAGTGGAAATCAGTAAAGGAATGGAACTGGAAGAAGCGATGTCTGGTGCAGAAAAAAATCTGGAAAAAGCCGTTGTGGAGTATTTTAATAAATAATAAAAAATGAAGAATTAATTAGAAAATATTTTTTGAGAGAGTTATTTCCAATTTTTAAGATAAAGTCTGGTGGATGCTGATTCAAGATTATCATCACGGATGGCCAAAAAA
>JAKSTJ010000113.1 GCA_024402635.1 Treponema sp.
TTTCAACTTCACCAGATGCAACACTGAATGCTGGGGTTGCTACGGTTTCAATTTTACTGTCAGTTTTTACATTAACCTTGCATCCTGCAATTCCAAATGCAAAAGTTGCTGCCACAGCAATTCCTGCAATTTTTTTCACAATACTTTTCATAGTATTCCTCCTAAAAAAAATTGTGAGAATGTTTCAACATCCGAATAATTTTTTTCGTGCTTCTGTAATGTATTGAAGAAGCACAGTTTATATGCAAGTTTGCTTAAGCAAACTTGTAGCCCAAAGTGAAGGCGCTAATTCAGCCGAACTTTGGGCATTTCTCCGAAATTAATTTAAAAACAAAAAAGGCATTCTGCCGCCTTTAAAGACGACAAAATGCCTTAATATTTCTGTAATTTATAGATCCTGAAACAAGTTCAGGATGACATACTGTTGACGAAAGTCTATTTCTCCATGAGCTGGTGAAGTTATACTTTATAAAATTTCTTGTCAACATAGAATTATTTTACCATATTTTCAAAATCGAACAAACCCTTTACCCGCCACTAGTTAAAAGCTTTCACAGTACAAGTACAGTAACCGTCGCCATCTTCTCTAGTTGATTGACCTTTTCTATCTTCTTGTTCTACGGAAGTGTCAAAATAATATTGCCTTGCTTCAAAGTAGCTGTTATTTATTACAGTACTAGACATATACCATTCATCTTCAAACTGATTACCACCTGCTTTAGAAAGGCTTGCATCAACTGTTTCCATGTTTTGGAATATTGTGTAAAGTTCTGCAAATGTTGGTAAGTACCAGCCTTCTGCCATATACTCTGTAAGATCGTTATTTTCTGCATAAGTAAGGCTGTAGTTCCAGGCTGGATAATAATCAGGATGTGCTTCTGCGTCGCTGCAGGCTCCTTTAAGTATTTGCCATCCGTTACTTCCGTCCATATATCCATCTGTTGTGGTACCCTTTAATCCTTCAATAATTTTGGTATAACCATCTGCATATTCTGTACACCATGCCAATCCATCTTTATTATGAAAAATTCCAACACCAAGGGCAGGCTTACCATCACCAGCAGCACGTACAATTACTGCAGCAACCTTACCGCTTTCTGGAGTTTCATCTTTTGAAAGAATTGTTCCATCTTTCAAGATAAAATCCCCAACTACACAATCGCTATAATCTGTTGATAAAAACTTCATTGTTATTTTAACAGAATTTCTTCTATAAGGTTTTACTTCAACCTGTTCCGATTCACCAAAGGCAATTTTTGTATTGTTTTCATCAAAAGCAGAAACATTGATTTTATATGTTCCTTTTACCAGATTTCTAAAAACTGCTTTAGTTTCTCCATTTGCAAGATCAACTTTTATATCATCCTGAACTTTAGGCTCAATAGAAACTACACAATAGGACAAATCTTCTATCGTATATGCTGCCCTGCTATGATTAAAAGAACCAAAATTAATTACAATTGATGAATAAATATCGTTCGTAGAAAAAATACTGCAAGAAAAAAAGAAAAACGATAAACACAAAGATAAAAATGTGAAAACTTTTTTCATATAAACTCCCAGATTAATGTTTCTGTATCATTCACTATTCCAATTTAAAAGAAAATAGATTTTTTACGATTTTCTTCAAATATATATATTCGCAAGCAAGAAAAATCTAGAAATGTTGATGTTTTTAACAATGTGTATTACAATATGTATAATGAGGTGTATAAATGAGAACAAATATTGTTTTAAATGATGAACTGGTCGAAAAAGCCTTGTTTCTTGTTCCTGCAATCAAAACAAAAAAAGATTTGATTGATACTGCCTTACGAGAATTTATCGAAGTACGTCAAATGAAACAGATAAAAGACATTCGAGGTCTTGATCTTTTTGCAGATGATTATGATTACAAAAAAATGCGGGAAGTAAAATAATGGTTCTTATTGACACCTGTGTTTTAATCAGCTATCTGAAAAATGTTGAAGACCAATATACAAATGCCTTGAATATTCTGATTGAAAATCATTATCCAATTGGAATAAACAATTATATTTATCAGGAAATTTTACAAGGTGCAAAATCAGAAAAAGAATATGAAATCTTAAAACAATATCTTGGACAGTTCCATTTTTATAATCTTAATGGAAAACCCTCTTATGAGGCTGCCGCAAAATTAAATGTAATCTGCAGAAGTAACGGCATAACCGTAAGGAGCACCATCGATTTACTGATTGCACAAACTGCCATTGAAAATGACATTATGCTTTTAACCTGCGACTCTGATTTTTTTAATATATCAAAGGCAATTCCGGAACTTAAGATTTTTGAAGTATAAAATAAATCTTTTTTTACGATTCCTGGTACAGCTTCAATTCCGGGTAAACGGCCTGAATGATTTTAAAATGATGATCTTTTGTCCAGACTGGAATATCATATTTAATTCCAAGATAAGCAATCAGCACATCAGTAACCGGCATTGT
>JAKSTJ010000114.1 GCA_024402635.1 Treponema sp.
TCATTTACTGGAACTGGTGGAGATATTTACTGGGATCAGCTTATGGCTGCAAGTGTTGTAATGTTACTTCCAGTTTTAATTTTGTTCATTATTTTCCAGCGATTCTTTATTGAATCAGTTGGTTCATCTGCTGTTAAAGGTTAATTTTATGAGTGAAATTTTTGATAATGCACAGAAAAAACAGGATGAACTTAATGCAAAGATTTTAGGCTCAAGTGAGATTAAAAATCAGCGTCCTGTGTTCC
This sequence comes from Treponema sp., assembly GCA_024402635.1. Classification (GTDB taxonomy): domain Bacteria; phylum Spirochaetota; class Spirochaetia; order Treponematales; family Treponemataceae; genus Treponema_D. The sequence continues at coordinate 246 of JAKSTJ010000114.1, forward strand.
ATTTTGCAACTCCAGGTGGATGGTGTAATGATCCAAACGGATTTTCGCAGTTTGGTGACAAGATTCATCTTTTTTATCAATATCACCCTTACTCAACTCAGTGGGGGCCTATGCACTGGGGGCATGTTGTTTCTAAAGATATGCTGACCTGGGAATTGCAGAGTGTTGCTCTTGCTCCAGATTCTGCTGCCGATTGTAAGGGATGTTTTTCTGGAACTGCCATTGAGCATAATGGAAAACACATTGTTGCATACACAGGTGTTTCAAATAATGGAACTGTGGATATTCAGAACCAGTGTATTGCGATTGGTGATGGCTGTGTTTATGAAAAACTGACAGAAAATCCTGTTTTGACAGCAGCTGATATTCCTTTTGAATATAACAATGAACATTTCCGAGATCCTAAAATTTGGGAGAAAGATGGCAAGTTTTACATGGTTTGTGTTCTTAAACAGAAAGATGACCGTGGTGCAATGGTAATGTTCCAGTCAGAAGATGCTAAAAAATGGACTTACAAAGGAATGATTGATTCTAGTAAGGACGGTCTTAGCAATATGTGGGAATGTCCGGATGTAAGTGTAATTGATGGAAAGGATTGTCTGATTTTTTCACCTCAGGAAGTAAAGGAAGATTACAATCTTGGATTTCATGATGGAAACAACAGTATTTATGTAACTGGAAAGTTAGATTATGAAAATGCTAAATTCACTCGCGAAGTCCGCCCTGAAAATGGTTATACAGCCGCCCTTGTAGATTATGGAATTGATTTTTATGCTCCAGAAACTACAAAACTTAAAGACGGCCGCACAATCATGATTGGCTGGATGCAGGCTTGGGAATCTTACATTACTCCAAAAGATTACATCTGGTCTGGCATGATGACTCTTCCTCGTGAACTAAGTTTTAAGAATAACAGACTTTATCAGGTTCCTGTAAGAGAATTAGAAGATTGGAAGAAAGATAAAAAATCTGGAACTGTGCAAAAGGGGACAGACCCCTGTGTAATTTATTCTGGAAACCGTCAATTTGAAATTGATTTGAATCTTTCTGATGCCAAAGGTGTTGTAAAAATGACTTTAGGCGAGGGGACAGAAAAAGTTGTGCTTGAAGTTAATACGGAAGAAGAATTTGTTTCTTTTGACAGGACAAAAACTTTAACTCCAGGTGCAATTCCATTTAGAAAAGCAAAACTTAGAACTGATGGTGACTTAAGAAATCTTAAAGTTATTTGTGACACTTGTTCTGTTGAAGTTTTTATAAACGACGGAATTATGGCATTTACAAATGCCTTCTTCTTTGAAAAAACTATTTCTAGTTTTGTTGTAGAAAATGCTTCTTCTAAAGAACTCTCTTATGATTTTTGGAAATTGGAGAAATAAAAATGGATAAGAAATTTGATGTAACTGCTCTTGGCGAACTTTTAATAGATTTTACACAGAATGGAATGAGTGATTCTGGAAACTGGATGATGGAAGCAAATCCTGGTGGAGCGCCTTGTAATGTTCTTGCAATGCTTACAAAACTTGGTTATAAAACCGGTTTTATTGGTCAGGTTGGAAATGATATGTTTGGAAAGATGTTAAAAGAACGAGTTTCTTCTATAAATATAGATGTTTCTAATCTTATTCTTTCTGATGAATATAATACAACTTTGGCTTTTGTACATACCGCTCCAGATGGTGACAGAGATTTTTCTTTCTATCGTAAAACTGGCGCAGATGCTTTTTTGAGAAAAGAAAATGTAAACCCAGAAGCAATTAAGTCTTCAAAGATTCTACATTACGGAACTCTCTCAATGACAAACGAAACTGTAAATGCCGCAACTGAGTTTGCTTTGGAAACTGCAAAGTCTGCTGGAATTCTCCGCTCTTTTGATCCCAATTTGCGTAAACCTTTGTGGGATTCTTTGGAAAAAGCAAAAGAAAGAATCTGGTATGGAATTTCAATGTGCAATATTTTAAAAATTGCTGAAGAAGAACTGGAATTTATTACAGGTGAAAAGGATATTTCAAAAGGAATTTCTGTAATCCGTGAAAGATATGAGATTCCTTTAATCACGGTGACAAAAGGAAAATATGGCAGCTGCTGTTTCTATAAAAAGGGAAGTGAAGAACTTTACGTTGAAGTTCCAACTTTTATGAATGTTAAGACTATAGATACAACAGGTGCTGGAGATACATTCTGTGCCTGCATTCTTCATGATATTCTTGAAAACGG
>JAKSTJ010000115.1 GCA_024402635.1 Treponema sp.
GATGATTATGCTGATACAGGTTATGGCAATTCTGTAAAATATGAACCTACTGTTATAAAAGTAGATGTGGAAGGAGCAGTGAAAAAGCCCGGACTTAAAACATTAAAAGGTGATAAAGACAGACTTGATGATGCCATAAAGGCGGCTAAAGGATTTAAAAGGTTTGCCGATAAAGATCAGTTGAATTTGGCAATGAAAGTATGTGACGGAATGAAAATTGTAGTTCCCGAATATGGCCAGCAGCTGATAATTGAAGGCGCTTCGCAGGGAACTGGGAAAGGCTTTGTGGGAAAAGTTAATGTCAATACTGCAACATCAGAGGAATTGCAACAAATACCCGGAATAGGTCCTTCTTATGCTCAAAGAATAATTGAGCATAGAAGTGTTTATGGACCATTTAGATCTCCTAATGATTTATTGGCAATAAAAGGAATCGGTAAGAAAAAACTTGCTACCATGAAAGATAACTTAGCTTTTTGAATTTTTAATTTATAATCTTTCTTCAAAATATTAAATAAAAAAATGTAAAATAGAAAATTGAAAATTATTGAGCTTGTGCAGAATTTTAAGATAATGCGTAAATCGAAAATAAAGAATAAGCAGACTAATTTGATTTTTCCGAAGGAAAAATCAGTACTCCCCCTCATTGAAATTGAAAATGATATGCCACTAAAATTTTGGACAAATTTAAATTTATTTTAATTTTAGTGTATTCGGCGAAGCCGAAAAAAATTTTTAAGCTTTTTTCATAGTGTCATTTTCAAATTTTCCAAGAAAATTTTCAATGACACTATGAAAAAGCATCCGCAAAATTTACAGATTTTATATGTATTGGCTTAAAAATTTCTATTTTGCAGTCTGTATTATCATTCTTACGATATTTATAAATTTGTTTTCATAATTACTTTTATAATCTATCGGTGACATCCAGTTTAAACGAGACTGAATACGCTTTTCATTATAAAATTTTATATAATTATGAATAGCGTCTTTAATATCATTAAGGCTACTGTAATTTTTTTTAATATATATCAGCTCGGTTTTAAAACGGCCAAACCATGATTCCATTCTGGCATTATCAAGACAGTTTCCCTTACGTGACATACTTTGTGTTATACAGGCTGAACTTATTATTTTTCTTATATCAGAATTCTTATATTGCCACCCTTGATCTGTATGCAGAATAGGTGTTGCACTTTTTGGCAATAGTTTTGACAAACCTGTAAATGTATCTATAGCCTGGTTCTTATCTGCTTTTTCGCTTAAATTATAATATAAAATTTCATTATTGAACGCGTCAATTACCGGAGACAGATACAAATCGCCATAAGGTGTTTTAATCATTGTTATATCAGAAAATAATAATTCATAAGGGCGGTTTACAAAGAAATTTCTATTGACTAAATTTGGAAAAACACAGTCCATATCACCTTTAAAAGAATTATAATGTTTTCGTTTTATATAAGGATACAGATTCATTTCATTCATTAATTTCAGAACTGTGTTTATTCCTATATCAAATTTTGCAGATAATGAATTATAAATTCGGCGATAACCATAAGTTTCATTTGAATTAAAAAATATTTCAATTATATTGCATTTTATCTCTTCATATTTACTCGGTATATTTTTAATTTTGTTATGATAACTTATAGATTGTTTGTTTATATCACATAAAGGATAAATATACTCATTGGAAATTTTAGTTTTGTGAACTGTTTTTATGTTATTATATAAAATTGTTTTATCTGCGTTATTTAATTCTTTTTTTTTACAGAGCTGACATCTTTGTCTGAAAGTTTCCCATTAAGAAATTTTATAACTTCATCCTGATAGATTAATGCCATTTGCATTTTTTTAATTATTTTAGCGGCTTCATCAAAATCTTTTACACTTTCTAATTTAATTAAATCTTCTGTTGGAGTAAAATCTTTTCCTTTTAATGGGATTTTATTTAAATCTTTCATAATAAAAACTCCGGTTTTATAAAATAGTTTAAGCCAAGAACGAACAGTCTTTGTATAAAGATTTTCTTCACGGCGTGATGTGGTTTTCCAGTATTTACGCACTACTTTACGAAGAGGAAGTTTGTTCAGTGCTATATCTATTATAACACATTTGCGAAACTCTTTGCAATAATAACCGTTGCTGTCTTTCATCGGATAAATTGTTGTTGCCATTAAATGCTCCTTTTTGTCCAAAGAAACAGTGGCAGGTCAATTTTGGTGGGTGGTCCAACTAAATAATAGCACCCAACCTAATTATTTTAATCAGAGAACTGACGGGGGGACAAAAATTTTGCCAAAGCAAAATTCTGTATAACTGATAATTTTTATTTTATATTTCATATTTTATATTTTGGATTTTTTGGTATAATGCTCAACAAATTAGAAAATTTCATAAAACAATACAAAAAACCACTTTTGGCATATTCCGGCGGTGCA
>JAKSTJ010000116.1 GCA_024402635.1 Treponema sp.
TTCTTTAATTCTTCATCCTCATTAGAAAATATCTTAGATTCCTCATCCTCGCCAGAATTTTCGTTCATCGGTTTTAGTTTATATCCCAGCTGTTTATATCCCTTAAGTCTGTTCTGATACATTCTGTCAAAAGTCGGAATTCTTATATCTACATAGTCAAAAATCTGAACTTCTTCTTTGCCCTCAAAATTTCTATGAAGTCGTCCACAATACTGCTGCAACATTCCTTTCCATGAAAATGGCAAGGCAAGCATCAAAGTATCTAGTCGAGGTAAATCAAAACCTTCACCTGCATATTTTCCAGTTGCAAGAACTATGAGTGACTCATCATCAGAAACAGATTTCAATTTTTCCAGTTGTTCTTTTTTCTGTTTCTGAGTTCCCTTACCAGTTATAAGAATTACATTTTTTGCAGCAAATTTTAGTTTTTCTTCAAGATAGTCAAGATGTGAAATTCTATCAGAAAGAATCAAAGGTGTTCTTTCATTCTCAACAGATTTTATTACATCTTCTATGATAAGCTGATTTCGTGCATCGCTCTGACACATTTTCTCATAATAATCGTTTATACCAGGCTCTTTTCCTTCTTTATTCTCAACTGTATGAAAACTTGTAAACCGAGGTTGAAAATAATGAGCAAATCCTTGTACTTCATTCATTTGTTTTGTTGTTGTTGAATAAAGAACAGGGCCACATTGCATAAAAATAATATGTTGATGCCCATCTCTTCGAACTGGAGTTGCTGTCAGTCCGTAAACATATTTTGCCTTAAAACTGTTTACCAAGTTCTCAGTAGTAAATGCTGAAACATGGTGACATTCATCAACAATAACCATTCCATATTTGTAACTTCGTGGCCGCACTTCATCGGAACCTTTTTCTGTAAGTGAATTAACGATTGCAATATCAATAATTCCCGTTGACTTGTCTTTTCCGCCTGCGATTGTTCCGGCTGTAATTCCAAGAAACTCTTTTATTGATTTTTTCCACTGTTCCAGGAGATTATGATTCTGAACAATAATAATTGTATTTATTTTTCGTTCTGAGATTAATGCAGCAGCGGTTACTGTTTTTCCAAATCCAGTTCCAGCAGAAAGAACTCCGCAATCTGATTTAAGAAGTGCTTTTAGTGCCGTCTTTTGTTCTTCATATAGCTCAGACTTAAATACAACATCAACTTCATCACCTGTTTCCCTGTTATCAGAAATTGTATATTCAACCTCTGACTTTTTCAGCATATCTGTTATTTCTGCAAAGTTTCCTCTCGGTAAAACCAGTTCAGATTCAGTTTCTTTTGAACAATCTATATACCTTGGAATATTATACAGAGGAAGATGCATTCTAAGCTTTTTAAAATATTCGGGATTCAAAAATACTGCAGTTCGACGCATAATACCTAATGCATGTTCAGAAATTCCCTTTTTCTTAATATAAATCTGATTGCTAAGTGTAATCTGTACAGGTTCAGTAAAATCATCTTTTATAACTTCTTTCTTTGATTCCACATTAAATGCGACTTTATTTATGGAAGAAACTTGTTTATTTTCATCATCTTCATTTCGTCTGACATGAAAATCACCAGTTACTGCAAGCAATTCTTTTACCGCTCGGTTCAAATCTTTTTCTTTTAATTTTTGAACTGAACTCAAATATACCCATTGATCATCAAAAGAGTTAAAATCATTATCTAAGAAAACTGAATGCCCCTGCTTAACACTATGGCCCTGGAGTGGAAGAGCAATCAAATTTCCATAACCACCTTTTGGCATTTCATCCTGATTAGGGAACATTCTGTCAAAACTCTCGAAGGAAATTGAATGATTATGCTTCATTGCAGCTTTTAAAAGATTTGTTCCAAGATTACGGGCTTGTTTTGCAGGAACTTTTTCAGAAAAGAAAACCCAAAGATGAGCACCGTTTCCCGAACGTGATATCTCCATATAAGAGGGAATTGAATA
>JAKSTJ010000117.1 GCA_024402635.1 Treponema sp.
AGTATTTTCCGTGCGGCAATTTATCAGGCATTAAAAGACTTTGCTCCAATTAAACAGGCTTTATTGGATGAAAAAACACGTGAAAGAAAACACAACACTTATACTTTTGCAATTCAGAGTGCTTATTCATACACAGATGATTTTGAAGAAATGAAAGTTTCAAAATCTTTATTATCACCGTTTTATATTCGTAAAGATGATTATCGAGGAAAAATTAATGAAACAAACTTTATAAACTTTATAGAAAAACTGCCAAATGTTGACTGGTGGTACAAAAATGGAGACAAGGGACAGAATAATTTTGGTTTCCAATACATTGATGCAGAAACTGGAAAAGAATGTCTTTTCTATCCAGATTGGATTATTCGTTACAAGGATGGAACTATAGGTATTTATGATACTAAAGCTGGAACAACTGCAATTGAAGCAAAAGACAGAGCTGAAAGTTTATACAGAAAACTTATAGAACTTAATTCACATCTTGATGAATTTGAGAAAAAACCTTCTCCAAAACAAGGAAGCCTTTTTAATGGAGAATATCCAAAAATTGAAAAATTTGTTGGTGGAATTGTAGTTAATCGAAATGGAACCTGGTTCTGTAATAGTTCAGAAAATTATGAATATCAGACAGATACATTAAGTTCTGACTGGAAACCGTTAATATAGTTTGAAAATGCAGTCTTATTGAACAGTATAATCAAAAAATTATTCTCTTTATTGTAAGAAAATATCCCATTACATTAATTCAAAAAGGATATTTCCATAATTTACAAATTATATGGAATATTCCCTATTTTGCAATAATAAAGGATTTTTTCCTTATAATAATTTCCATGGACTCTAACTTTTGGCAGAGAGTAGAAGTTTTACTGGAAAATAAAAATCTTTCTCGAAAAGAATTGGCTGCAAATGCTAAATTTGATGTTTCGAATATTGGGAAAGGGATAAAAGAAGGTAATATTCCTGCTGCCGATACTGCTGTGCGAATTGCAAAATATCTAAATACAACTGTTGAATATTTGGTAACTGGTTCTTATTCTGATGATAAAAATAATGCTCAGAATGAAATTGACGAACTTTACAAAAATGCTGAAATTATTCACAGATTAAATTCTCTTCCTTATGAATCCCGTTCATCTATCGAACTTATGATTTCTGATATGTCGGAAAAATATAAGGCTGGAAAATAATCCTTGTTATATAAATGAAATTATCTTATTTCTGATTTGATTCATCATTTTCATAAATAAAAATTATTGTCTTTCCGTTTTCGTTTTCAATTTTACCGAAAAGATTTGCAGTTTCCAGATAGGCAAGATTTTTACTGTCTGTAAATAACTGAGGAAGGGTAGTAAGTTCTTCTCCAATTTTTCCAGATGCATTATTTTCTATAAATATTGAACATTCATTATTGTTAAAATCCTTTCCTTTAAGCATATATCTTGCGGAAAGTGACATTGATTGATCAGAACTGTATTTTTGAGTATCAACTCCGCCTGGCAAAATTGTTCCGTTAAAAACCGGTCCTTCTGCAATACCATCGAATAAAATCATCTGGCGGCATCCGTTTTGATTTTCAACTTTCTGGAATCCTGTAATATTAATTGTAAGTTTAAGAATTTGTTTCATAAAAAACCTTTAAACTTAGTATATAGTATCTTTCTTTATAAAAAAAGGCAGCCTGCATTTGCAATGCAATCTTGCATATAAAAAACGTCTGGGGTTTAATAGCGTTATAAGTTGGCTAACAATAATTATGTTGACTATAATATTTTTGTATAGTATATTTAATTAAAACGGAGGTGCTTATGTGTACAACATCCATTTATGAAGCGCGAAATAATTTTTCTAATCTGGTTGCACTGGCAGAAAGCGGAGAACCTGTTGAATTGACCCGCTATAACAAACCAGTGGCGGTAATTATTAGTT
>JAKSTJ010000118.1 GCA_024402635.1 Treponema sp.
ATCATTTACGTTCAAATCCTGATTTTATTCCTGAACTTGCATTTGTCATGGAAGCTGACGGTAAAATCATCGGACAGAATGTATTTGTAAAAGCTCAGATCACAAAGAGTAATGGAACTGCATTTCCAATCCTTACCATGGGTCCAATCTGTATTGCAAACGAATACAAGAGAAAAGGCTATGGTAAAATCCTCCTGGATTACTCTCTGGAGAAAGCCAAGGCTTTAGGATATGGAGCAGTTTGTTTTGAAGGAAACATTGATTTCTACGGCAAAAGTGGATTCGATTTTGCTTCAAAATTCGGCATTAAATACCACGGATTACCTGAAGGAATGGAAGCGGATTTCTTCCTGTGCAAGGAACTGAAACCTGGCTATCTTGATGGAATTACCGGCGTTTATGCCACACCAAAACTATACTTTGTTGCTGAAGAAAATCCTGAAGATTTCGAGAAATTTGAAAGAGAGTTTAATTTGAAAAACCCGCTTGAAAAACTCAAACTTCCAGGACAGCTGGCGTAAACATTAATACGTCTGGTCAAGGCACGCTACGCTCAAGGCCTTGAGTCAGCCGTTTTGAAGGTGTCTGCTATTAAGCATACACCTTCAATTAAAACTCTATCGGCAATTTATAACCGTAGATTTCATTGGAATTATGGTTTATATTTTGCCGATAGATTATTTTTATTGCATGGAACAAATATTTCAAATACTAAAAGCCCTGAATATTCCATATGAACTTCAGGAACACAAAGCTATTTTCTCAGAAGAAGATTCCAAAGATGTTGTAATCACTCTTGAAGGAACCGATGTAAAAAATTTGTTCGTAAAAGACAAGAACAACAATTATGGTCTCGTAAGTCTGAATTTACATAAAAGGGCAGACTTAAAGAAAATTGCTGCAGCTTTTGGTTATGGCAGACTCAGTTTCTGCAATCCAGATGAATTGATGAAATATCTGAATATTACTCCAGGTTCTGTAACGCCGCTTTGCATTATGTTTGATACCCAGCGTTCGGTTAAAGTTTTATTTGATAAAAACTTTGAAGGCAAAAAGGTGATTATTCATCCATTGAGAAATACAGCTTCCGTAAGCATAACTTTTGATGATTTGAAGCGGTTTGTTGAACATTACGGTCATACTTACCAGTTGGCGGATGTTTATAAGGAAGAAGAATAAATGCGAATTATAAGTAAAGATAGTGTAGAAATTAAAACATTAGATGATTACAAATCATATGCACCGCCAAAAGAAGAGTATCAATGGAAAAAAGACCATAGTGCGATGGAATTTGCAAAAAAACTGGTAAATGGTAGTTTTGACCAGGAAGTCTGTTCAATTATTCAAGATCTAAACATTATTGAGGGGTATCCAGAAAAGCATTCATATTTTGATGAATTTGGAGGCCCTCGAAATCATGATTTAGCATGTATTGCAGAAATAAATAATGAAAAAATAGTTATATGTGTTGAAGCAAAAGCTACTGAGAATTTTGGTTCTAACACTGTAGGAAAAGAACTTGATGCGGCCAGAAAAAAAATAGAAGCAGGGATAAACACCAATATTCCCAAAAGAATATCTGGAATTTGTAAACTATTATGGGGAAATATTGAATTATCAACTGTCAGCGATATACAGTATCAATTATTACATGCAACAGCCGGAACAATAGCTTTTGCAAAAGAAACGAAAGTTGAGAAAGCAATTTTTCTTATTTATCAATTAGAAACTGATAAAACAAATGATATAATGCTTAACGAACATTTTGAAGCTGCCCAATCATTTGTAAGACTATTTGGTAAAGAATTAGTTAAAAACATCCTATGTCCAATTAAAACAATTGATAATATTGAATTAACTTTTCTTTACATGCAAAAAAAGAAAGACC
>JAKSTJ010000119.1 GCA_024402635.1 Treponema sp.
TATGAAACAAAACAATAATAAAAATTTCCCACAACAAACACACTTCCTCGGAGTTCTGATTCCTGAGGATATTACTTTGACTTTGGAAGATAGGAGTAAGTAAAATGCTAAACAACCCTTACGGCTTGTTTTTAACGCATTTTTCTATATTATAAGCCGTTACATGAGCGAAGCTTACGGCTGTAAATCAGGATACGGAACTCCAATTCATGTAACTTTGGTGCCTCAAATGTAAGTAAAACCTAAGAAAGCCCGCTGTTGCAGCCTTTCTTTTAACGGTTTTGCTATATATAATATCTTCAAGAAGAATACACAACTGCAGATTTAGTTCAAGCAGTTTAGTTGAAGTTTGATGCACACATTGATAACTTTGATAGTGGGTTTATACTAATAACCCACTAAACGAGTTTGTCATAGGCTTTAAGCGAAGCGTGCCTTGACGAACTCGTATGCCTTTGGAGACAGAACAATTTTTGCAAAAGTGATTCGTGATGAAAAATGGACTGCACTTCGAGATAAAGTTCTTGCAGCAGTTTTGAAGGCAGCTCCTGGTTGCACTAAAAAAGATCAGCGACCTTTCCAGCCACATCTTACAGTTGCCAATCGTGATATTCCGGCTGGAGTTTCGGCAGATGCTTTGGAAGTGATGAATGAGCTGAATCTGGTGGAAGATTTCCCAGTGGATAACATTACGATTTTTGAAAGAAAGAATGGGAAGTGGGAAGCAGCCTGGAGAGGAGAGTTGTAAAAATGAAAAAATTATTAGAAGCATCGGCAATATCAATTATTGGTGGTGCTGATGGTCCTACAAGTATTTATTTATCATCAGGCGCAAAATGGCAATTAGTTTTGATGTTGCTGATTTTTATTTCTTTTATTGCATTTGGAATTTTCAGATTAATTCAGGGTATAAAAAAACATAAGACAATAAGAACAGTTATCTGGAGTGTGATTTTATCCATTCTGATGTTTGCAGGTATCAGTACTGTCGTTATGAATCGGGCTGGAAAAAAATATTATGAAAACATTCTGCAGTCAATTAATAGCCAGCAGATGGAAGATTAAAAGAAATTCAGCTAAATAAGGTGCATTGATGGAAATATTAATCGAAAATGATTTAACTTTTGAAGAATATAAAACCTTGCGTGATACAACTTCATGGACAAAACTTTCAGATGTTCAAATAGAAAATCTTTTAAAGAATTCCGCATTTAAAGTCCGCGCAAAAAGTCAGGGAAAAACTGTGGGAATGGGGCGCGTACTTTTTGATTTTGGGTATACCGCATACATTGCAGATATAATCGTAGCACCAGAAGCTCAAGGTAAAGGAATTGGTAAACAGATTGTTGAACGTTTGATTCAACTTGTAAAAGAAAGTGCAGCTGAAACAGATTTCTTAAATTTTAGTCTTATGGCTGCTCCTGGAAAATCTGGCTTTTACGAAAAGCTGGGATTTATAAAAAGAGAAGAAGCCAACGGTTACGGAATGGTGATGAGGGTGAATGAGTAAATACAGCAAACTTTGGGAATACATTAAAAATCAGAATGCAGATTCTCTAAAATTATCCTATGATGAAATAGAACAGATTGCCGGAGTTCCAATAGATCATTCATTTTTGACATACAAAAATGTGTAAGGCCGCTGGCGGCCGGTGTTTAATAGCAAACCGTTAAAAAAATTGCGAAAGCAATTTTTAGGTTTACCTAATATGCTTGAGTTTGAATGGGCGGTAAAAAAGATTTATATGAAAGAAAAGTGTGTGGAGTTTGTACATGAAAATAGTTTATAAAGAAGAAAGACTAACCCCAGAA